>JBGTGB010000139.1:0-34903 GCA_041746975.1 Haliea sp.
GTCGCCGCCCGCCAGGTTGACCCCGGCACGGTACTGGCTGCCGGGACCCCGGTACTGCGCCTGGTCTCTGCCGGCGCCCTCGAGGCGCGCATAGGCATTCCCGCCAAGCATGTAGCTGCGCTGGTGCCTGGCGCATTCTACCCATTGCAGTTGCGCAGCGGCACGGTGCAGACAACCCTGAGCGCGGTGCGTGCCGACCTCGACCCGCGCACACGCACGGCCCTTGCTGTCTTCGATCTGCCTGACCACGCCACTGCCCTGGATGGTGAAATCGCCACCCTTGAGCTGTCGCAAACCGTGCCTGCCAGCGGCGGCTGGCTCCCGATCAGCGCCCTGCTGGAAGGCGAGCGTGGTGCCTGGACAGTGCTGCGCCTGGGCTCGCGCGACGACGGCGCCACGGTGGCGCTGCGCGAAGCGGTGGAGGTGCTGCACGTGGACGGGAATCGCGCCTTTGTGCGCGGCACTCTCGCGCCCGGCCAACAGGTAGTTTCTGACGGCATCCACCGCATCGCCGCCGGCACGCCGGTGCAGCCGCTGGAGTCCTGAGATGCTCGCCCGCATCCTCTACAACAACGGCCGCTATTTTACCCTGCTGGTGCTGGTAATCGTGGTGGTGGGCATCTCCAGCCTGCGTTCCATCGCGCGCCAGGAAGATCCCACCATCACCAATTTCGTCGCCATCATCTCCACGGTCTACCCCGGCGCCGACCCGGCCCGGGTGGAAGCTCTTGTTACCCGGCCGCTGGAAGACGAGCTGCGCCAGATCGCAGAGATCGACGAGCTGAATTCCACCTCGGCCAACGGCATCTCCAGTCTGACCGTCACCCTGGTAGACACGCTGTCGGCGGAGGATATCGAGCGCACCTGGTCCGAGATCCGCGACGCGATCGGTGATGCCAGCAGCAATTTCCCACCCGGCGTTGCCGTTCCGGTGTTCGACGATGACCGCTTCAGCGCCTATACCGCCATTGTCGCGCTGCGGGGGCAGGACGGGACCGAGGTGCCCCTGTCCCTGCTCAACCGGGTGGCACTGGATTTCGCCGATGGGGCGCGCAATTTCAGTGGCACCGAGCGGGTGGATCTGTTCGGCGAACCGGAGGAGGAAATCCGGGTCGCTGTCGACGAACAGGCACTGATCAGCCGCGGCCTGGGGCTGGACGAAGTAGCCGCCGCCCTGCAGGCTGCCGATCCGCGAACCGCTGCCGGGCGCAGCAGCAGCGCCGGCAATGACTTTCTGATCGAAATTGCCGGGGAATTTGGCAGCACCGCGCGCGTGCGGGAACTGGTCCTGCGCTCGGACACGGACGGCGGCGCCGTGCGCCTCGGGGATATCGCCCGGGTCTATCGTGCCGAGACCACACCGCCGGCGGCACGGGCACTGGTGCAGGGTACCGAGGGCATTCTCGTGGGCGTCGCCATGCTCGACGGCCGCCAGGTTGACCACTGGGCCCGGGGCTTCAGCCAATTCGTTGCTGATTTCCGCGCGCTGGCGCCCCAGGGCATCAACCTGGAGATCAGCTACGACCAGAGCGTCTACACGGTGGAGCGACTGCAGAGTGTCGCCAACAACCTGGCTCTGGGCGTAGCGCTGGTATTGCTGGTATTGCTATTTACCATGGGATGGCGTGCTGCGGTCGTGGTGGCCTGCGTCCTGCCCCTGTGCACCCTGTTTTCGGTGGCAGTGCTGTACCAACTGGGTATCGCCATTCACCAGATGTCGGTCAGCGGGCTGGTGGTGGCGCTGGGACTGCTGGTGGACGGCTCTATTGTCATGACTGACGAGATCCGCAAGCACCTGGTGGACCGGGGCGACAGTCCCCTCTCCTCGATTACCGGTGCCGTGTCGCGCCTGCGGGTGCCCCTACTCTCCTCCACCGCCACCACGGTCCTGGCGTTCACTCCGATGGTGATCCTGCCCGGCCCCGCTGGTGACTTCATGGGCTCGATCGCCATTGCTGTCGTGGTGATGCTGACCGGCTCGCTGCTGCTGGCCTTGATCGTTACCCCGGTGCTGGCGGCGTGGCTGCTGCCGCGCGGCCTGCAGCGCTCGGGTCACTGGTGGGAAATGGGTTTAAAGAGCGGGCACCCGGGACGTCTGCTGGTGCGAGCCCTGGACTGGTCCTTGCGCAATCCCGGCAGTTCCGTGGCGCTGGCGCTGGTGTTGCCACTCACCGGGTTCCTGAGCTTTTCCTCGCTGACCGCGCAGTTTTTTCCCGGCACCGATCGCGACCAGATGTACCTGCAGGTGAAATTGCCGGATGGGCGCTCCATAGACGACACTGCGGCGTTGGTGCGCAGGCTGGATGCGCAACTGCGCGAGGATCCACTGATCCGGCGGGTGGACTGGACCATCGGGGAGAGTGCCCCGGCCTTTTACTACAACATGTTTCGCACCCGCGAGCGGATTCCGAGCTGGGCCGAGGGGCTGGTGCTGACCACCGACGCGCAACATACCGATGATCTGATCCGGCGCCTGCAACGGGCGGTGGACCGGGATTACCCCGAGGCGCGGATCATTGTTCGCGGCATCGACCAGGGGCCGCCGGTGATGGCGCCTCTGGAGGTGAAGATCTATGGCGACAACCTGGATGTGCTGAGGGAGCTGGGCGAAAAATTCCGACTGCGGCTGGAACAGCTGCCCGACGTCACCCACACCAACACCAGCCTGGTGGCGGGCGCACCCAAGCTGGTGTTCCAGGCCGACGAGACCCGGTTGCGGCTGGCGGGCCTGCAGCGGCGCCAGATCGCTGCAGCGCTGGACGCAGCCCTGACCGGCGTCACCGGCGGCGAAGTGCTTGAGGGTACCGAACGCCTGCCAGTGCGGGTAAGGCTGGAAGAAACAAGCTGGGGCAGCGCGGGCCAGATTGCCGCCCTGCACCTTCCCTTGCGTAACTCTGCCGGCGGTACTAAGGATGAGGGCCTTCCCGGCGTCGCCCTGCAGAGTCTCGGCGAGTTCGCCCTGGTGCCCTCTCGCAGCCCCATCACCCGCACCCGTGGTGAGCGCACCAACACCGTGCAGGCCTACCTCACCCGCGGTGTATTACCGGAGGAGGCGCTGGCCCTCCTGCGCGCCGATCTCAACGGCAATCCCATACCGCTGCCTGAGGGTTATCGCTACGGCTTTGGCGGTGACAGCGGCGAACGTGCGGAGGTAGTGGAAAAGATCATGGCGCCGATGGGGATGATCATTGCCCTGCTGGTGGCCACGATTGTGTTGACCTTCAACTCCTGGCGGCTGTCGCTGGTGGCAGTGCTGGTCTGTGTCTGCTCCACTGGCCTGAGCCTGCTCTCACTGGCGATTTTCCAGTACCCCTTTGGGATCCAGGCCCTGATCGGTGTTATCGGTTCCATCGGCGTATCCATCAATGCGGCGATCATTATCATGACAGCCTTGCAATTGGAGCCCGGCGCCAATGCGGGCGGGCTCTATGCCATCCGTGGCGTGGTGATGGACTCCAGTCGACACATCATCTCCACGACTATCACGACTTTCGGCGGCTTCCTGCCGCTAATCCTTGAAGGCAGCCAGTTCTGGCCGCCCTTTGCCATGGCGATTGCCGGCGGCGTGTTGCTTTCTACCGTGGTGTCCTTCTTTCTGGTGCCGCAGCTGTTCCTGCTGCTGCGGCCAAAAAAATGGGACCTGACCCTTTATTTTTGGAGAAACGGCTCGGAAAAGGGACCGAAAAAGGGACCTGACCCGTTATTTTTGGACGCGGGGGAGAGATCGGAGTGAGCAAATCCCGGCGGGAAACACCTCGGAACTACCATCATGGGGATCTTCGCAATGCATTGATCATCGCGGCTGCAGAGTTGATTGAAGAAAGTGGAAGCACCGATTTCGCCATGATTGACGCTGCCCGCAGGGCGGGCGTCAGCAGCGCGGCGCCCTATCGCCATTTCCGCGACAAGTCTGCCATTCTGGAGGCGGTGGTCGAGTTCGCTTTCTTCGCTCTAGCCAAAGAAATGGAGGCAGTCGTTCACCAAAATGCACGGGACAGCATCGCGACCATCGTTGCCCTGGGGCAGGCCTACATTCGCTTTGTGACGGGACATCCCCAGTTCTACGCGTTGATGTGGGGGGACCTCGGTGCCCGGGAAGTCCGAAAGACTGACAGCGAGCTTCGCAGCTCAGGTTTCTACATTTTAGTTGAGGTGGTGCGCGGCTGGTGTGAACAAAATGATCGCGGCGATGAGGATGCGCTCACGCTCGCAATCAAGCTTTGGGGCATGGCCCACGGTCTGAGCGGTATTGCCATGCATGGGCACATCGAGCGATTTTTGCCGCAGGCGGACGTCTATTTCCTGCTGGAAACCAGTACCTACACTTTTCTTGATGGTGTGCGCCAAGGAAAAAATAAAGGGTCAGGTCCTCTTTTAAAACGGACCTGACCCTTTAAATCTCGTGGCGTCACCGCAGTTGGGGGCGCCCCTTCTCCCGGGGAGTAACATCCCTGCCGGCGAGCTTGCCGACACGCTCCAGGAACTCTTCGCAGCCAACGGCCCGGTTCTGGGTCGCGGCGCGGCGCAGTGCTTCAAGCAAGGACTCCGGCAACTGCTGTGCCACGATGGCGCGATACCGTTGCCGCCGAGAACCGGGCTTATCAGCCAGCGCCAGATATTCCTTCCGCGGAACCACGAGCAACGAAGATCGCTCGCCGGCGTTCGTATGCCACGAAGACCAGAGCCAATCCCCCGGCTGAGCAACCATACCTGCGCGTACAGGGTTAAATTCTATGTAGGACATGCAAGCAAAAAGATAACGATCCGAGTCGACAATATTCGACTTGTAACGACCGGCCCACAGCGCTCCCGTTCGTTCGAATCGGCGATTCACCCGCTGAGCATAGTCACGATTGAGGTTTTGCATTAGCTTGCCGAGCCCGCCTTCTTGATTGGGAGTCACCAGCAAGTGGACGTGGTTGGTCATTAGGCACCAGGCGTGAACTGACACCCGGTAAATCCCGGCGTAGTGCCGGAGCAGGCTGAGATACGCGAGGCGGCAGTCCGCATCAAAAAACACCGTCGCGCGATTGACACCGCGCTGCACAACATGGTGCGGGTATCCTGGCAACTCCAGACGAGGTTGACGTGGCATGGCGAACTCCGAAGTGTGCCTATGGAACGCCAGTATTGCCCCCGTTCGCAGTCGAATACAGCGCGTGGCCAGATCGGGTTAAAAATAAGGGGTCAGGTCCCTTTTTTCTTTTTCGGAGAGAGCCAAAAATAAAGGGTCAGGTCCCTTTTTCGCGTTTGCCGCCACCAATCCGCACTGCTACTCCCGCGAAGCGCCCCTGAAGGACGTCCTGCAGGGCCAGCTTGGCCCGCTGCTCGCCATGCACAAGTACTATCTCCTCCGGCAGTGGATCCATCGCGGCGATGAAATCGACCAGGTTCTGCTGGTCGGCATGAGCGCTATAGCCTCCCAGGGAGTGGACCTGGGCGCGGATGTCGAAGCGTTCTCCATCGAGTTCGACCCAGCCACCGCGGGGGCCGTGGCGTTGGATCTTGCGACCCGGGGTGCCCGCAGCCTGAAAGCCGACAAAGAGCACATCGTGGCGCGGGTCACCGAGCATCGCTTTCAAATAGTTAACGATGCGCCCGCCCGCACACATGCCGCCGGCGGCTATCACGATTGCCGGCCGATGATTGCGGCTCAGGTATGCCACCATGCGCTGATGGTCGGCGTGGCTGTCTACAGTGAGCAATTGCGCAAAATCGAGGGGGTGGCGTCCGGCGTCCAGGCGGGCGGTGGCCTCTTCGTCCCAGTAGCGGCGCAGCCGACTGTAGCCTGCGGTAAAGTCCGCCGCCAGCGGCGAGTCCAGCACCACCGCCAGGTCTTCCCATTGCCAGGTGCCCGGCGCCTTCGCGCCGCTTGCGGCGCGCTCGTGCACCAAGGTCTCCAGTTCGTAGAGCAACTCCTGAGTGCGACCGATGCTGAAGGCGGGAATGAGTATGGTGCCACCATCGGCAAAGGCATGCTCGATCAGCGCGCCCAGACGCTCGTGGCGAAACTTGCGCTGCTCGTGAAGACTGCCGCCATAGGTACTTTCAAGCACCACTGTGTGGGCGCTAGCCGGTGGCGTGGGGTCCGGCAACAGCGGCGTGTGGGGCGGCCCTAGGTCCCCGGAGAAGAGCACGCGCCTGACTCCGCTGTCCACTACTCCCTCGCACTCAACATAGGCGGAGCCCAAAATATGCCCCGCGTTCTGCAGGCGCACCCGAAGGCCGGGCTGGATCTCGTGCCAGTGATTGTAAGGCAGGGGCAGCAAGCGCTGGCGCAACAGGGCGATCACCCGGTCCAGCAGCTGCCGGTCGCGGGTCATGCCGACCTTGATCGCGTCTTCCAGCACCATGGGCAGCAGCTCCGCGCTGGCTTCGCTGCAGATGATCGGCCCCTGAAATCCCGCCGCCAGCAGGTAGGGCACCCGTCCGACATGATCGATATGCACGTGGGTCACCACCAGCGCGCGGACATGGTCCACCGGAAAATTGACCTGCAACTGCCCCGCCACGCCACCATCACCAGAGGCCTCGACCCCCTGGAACAGCCCGCAGTCGATCAACAGCCCGCTGCCGTCAGCCAGCAGCAACTCGTGGCAGGAGCCGGTAACGCCATCGACCGCGCCGTGGTGAAGAATCTGCATTCTCTGCCTCTGCCCCCTATCCCGGCCGCGCTACCCGCAGCAGTACAAAGGCCAGGATAATCGCCGGCAACCCGGTGGCGGCCGTGATAAAAAAGAACGGCACCCAGCCCACCAACTCCGCCAGCACCCCGGTAAAACCCGCCAGTAACTGTCCGGGCAGTGTCATCAGCGAACTGAACAGAGCGTACTGGGTGGCGGTGTAGGCGGTATTGGTGAGACTGGACAGATAGGCAATAAACACCGAGATTGCCAGTCCACCGGAGACGTTATCGGCAATAATGGCCAGCACCAGACCATAGGTCTCCGGGCCGATAAATGCCAGCCAGGCGAAAGCCAGGTTGGTCGCCGGTGCCATGAATGCGGTCAGTAGCAGGATGCGGGCGATGCCGTAGCGCGCCACCAGCAAACCGCCCACCACCGCGCCCAGCAGGGTCATGCCAAGGCCGAAAGCGGCGGCGATATTGGCGATCTGGGCCTTGCTGAAACCCAGGTCCAGGTAGAAAGGGTTGGCCATGACCCCCATGAAAATATCGGTCAGGCGGAAGGTGGCGATAAAGGCGAGAATCAGCAGTGACACCCGGCCGTAGCGCTGAAAGAATTCGGCAAAGGGGCACACCACCGCACCGATCAGCCAGGCCTGCATCTCGCGCCGCCAGCCCCGGTGTTCAGTACTGGCCAGATAGTCGGTCACCCGCTGCTCGAATTGCACCGTGGTCAAACTGACAGTAACCGCTGGCTCGGCGATTACCAGGGTAGTGACAATCCCCACCGCCATCAGCAGTCCCATGACCCCATAGGCCACCGACCAGCTGTCGAGACTGGCCAGGTGCAGGGCCCCCGCCCCCGCCGCCAGGATCGCCACCCGATAGCCGGTGACATAGGTGGCGGCCATGGCCCCCTGACGATGCTTGGCCTCCGCTTCCACCCGATAGGCGTCGATCGCGACATCCTGACTGGCGGAGCCGAATGCGGCCAGCACCGCCCATAACGCGACCAGCCCCAGCTGTTCCCGCGGATCGGTAAAAGCCATGCCCAGCAGGGCGATGGCAATCACCACCTGCGCCAGCAACATCCACGCCCGGCGCCGCCCCAACAGGCGGCTGAGTACCGGGAGCTGCGCCCGGTCAATCAGCGGCGCCCACAGCACCTTGATGGAGTGGGCCATGCCGACCCAGCTGAGGAAGCCGATGGCCGCCAGTTCTACCCCCAGGTCCCGCAGCCAGGCGCTGAAAGTTCCCCCCACCAGCAGCAGCGGCAGGCCGGCGGAAAAACCCAGGAACAGCATACCGATGACCCGCGGGTTGAGGTAGACGCGCAGGCCTTCGGGGGCGTGGGTAGTAGTGGGTTCGGTCACGATTTAGCGGGTGTCGCTGGTGCAAGCTGACCGAGGCGGGCGACAGTTGCGCTGAAACCAACCATGGTGTGCTCGATAATCTCACGGGCACTGAGTACTGCGTCGATGCGCCCCACAACCTGGCCACCCAGGGGTATCGCGGCCTCCATGTCGCCACCGAAATACAGCGCCTGCAGGTCAGCCATGTGCTCGCCGATGTCAAAAGCTCCCAAGGGTTCCAAGGCCGCGGTGCGGGCAGTGCGCAGGGCGCGCAGGGCGGGGCGCGACTGCTGATTGAGAAACACGGTGTCGGTTTCCCGCGCAGAGACTACCGCCTGCTTCCAACGCTCGTGCACCGGGGATTCGGCGCAAGTCAGCATTCGGGTACCCATCTGCACGCCTTCGGCACCGAGCGCAAAAGCGGCTGCCATGGAGGGGCCATCGCAGATTCCGCCAGCGGCGATAATCGGCACATCCGTGCGCGAGCGGATCAAAGGTAGCAAGACCATGGTCGACACCGGACTGGGATTCTTGAAGCCGCCGCCCTCCCCACCTTCTACCACCAGGCCATCGACGCCGGCGTCCAGAGCTTTCAGTGCCATCTCCAGGGTGGGCACTACATGGAACACGCTGATCCCGGCTTCCTGAAACGCCTTGGTACAGACAGCCGGACTACCGGACGAGGTAGTAACAAAATAAATGCCCTGCTCGATCACGAAGTCGATGATATTACTGCCCCTGACGTAGGACAGCGCCACGTTCATCCCGAATGGCTTGTCCGTGAGCTCGCGCATTTGCAACACTTCACGCTTGATATTGTCGAGCTCGCCGGAAGAGGTTTCGATGATGCCCAGGCCGCCAGCGTTGCTGACAGCGGCAGCGAGCTGGACGCGAGCGATCCAGCCCATCGGGGCCTGCACGATGGGGTATTCAACGCCGAGCAGGCGGGTAACGCGGTTGTCCATCGGGTTCAGCTTCCGGCTGGCTGCGGGGCGCCCCATCATAGCTGCTGCGGGGTCTGGTGCAAGCGCCAGGATGCCCCGCGCTGCCGGTACCGGCTACCGCCCGCTATCCGGCTGACCGCGCAGGACTTGAGAGTGCAGATAACGTACTCTGCTCGCGACTGCCTGGCCATCCGCTTTGCAGCCTGACCTGAGAGAACAATGTGACCAAGCCATACAATCCTTCCAACCCGACGCGCGCCGAGATAGATGCTCTTACCGGCATAACCCTGCTGGAGTTCGGTATCGACACCTGTGGGCACTGCAGGGCGGCACAGCCGATCATCGCCGCAGCAACCTCAAGCAATCCGACGTTGCGCCATCTCAAGCTGGAAGATGGCAAGGGCCGACCACTGGGTCGCTCATTCGGGGTCAAGTTGTGGCCGACCCTGGTATTGCTGGACGACGGTCATGAGACCGGCAGGCTGGTGCGTCCAGCCACTCCGGCACCGGTGCAGGAGCTGTTGACCAGGACTAGAAATGAGCGGATTTGATGGTTGCCCGCCCCACTTCGACGTTCACATGGGGACGCGGGCTGGAGAAACACATGGTTCAGGGCACTCTGCACTCGGCTATGGTCGGGCTAATCGTGCTGGTGCTTGCTGAGACGCAGTTGCAGGCTTGGTTTGCGGTACAGACCGATGCTGAGTGGCGGGGGCAGAAGGATTCGAACCCTCGACCTACGGCTTAGAAGGCCGAATTTTACCCCTCTAATATCAATCACTTAAAACATCTTTCCTTTATAAATCAACCGCTTAAGTTTGCCTTTGTTTTTCTTCGTTTGCCGATGATATACTTCGTTGCACTTACCCTGCACTTACGAGGTGCGGACATGGCAGCGACACTCACCGAAAAAATCATCCCAAACCTGAAACCCGGACCCTCTCCATACGAGGTACGCGACAAGGGTGGCAAGCATTCCGTCAAGGGCCTGCTGGTCAGGGTCCAGCCCAGCGGAATGAAAGCGTTCTATGTCGAGATCACCCGGGGCAAGCGGGAGCGCATCGGCGACGCCAGCCAGCTCACATTAACATTTGCCCGCGAACGCGCCAAGGAGATCGTGGGCAAGGCTGCTGGTGGCCATGACTTCCAAGCCGAGCGGCGGCAGAAGAAGGTCTTGAAGGATTCCACCCTGCGCAGCTATCTGGACGGCCCGTTTAAGACCCATGCGCAGGCCAATATTGCCAGCCACCGCGATATGCTGGCCCGGATCAATAAAGTATTCGAGCATATCCTCGACAAGCCCATGACGGAGATCACGGAGCTTGATCTGGCGAAGTGGAAACGGGAGCGCAGTAATGTATCTCTTGAGACCCAGCGCCGGGAGCTAAGTTACCTGAAGGCCGTTCTGAATCACGCTGTCAGCAAGCGGATCATTCCGGGGCACCAGTTGGGGCAGGTCAGGGTTAAGGGTACGCTCAAGAGTGGCGAGAGCGAGGCAAAGGTGCGGTTCCTCTCTGATGATGAGGAAAAGCGTTTGCGTGCGGCCCTGGACGCCAGAGAGCAGGAATTGCGGGAGGCCCGAGACCGTATGCGGGCATGGCAACGGGAGCGAGGCAAGGCACTCTCCCCTGCTATCCCTGCCGACCACTACGCCGATCACCTCAAGCCACTGACCCTGGTAGCCCTGAATACCGGGCTCCGCCGTGGCGACCTGTTTAGCCTCAAATGGGACCATGTAGACCTTGAGCAGAGGCAAATCCGCAAGATTATCAGCAAGACCTCTCACGCAAGGCGCAAGGCCGGGAAGAAACTAGAGCCTGCTGTACTGCCACTGTCTGCCGAGGCCCACAAGGTACTGCAACAGTGCCACAAACAACGTGGTGACTCACCCTATGTGTTCCCCTCCCCTATCTCCAACGGCCCGCTGACGGACGTTAAGAATGGCTTCGAGGCCGTTCTTAAAGCTGCCATCATTCAGGGCTTCCGGTTCCATGATCTGCGGCACACCTTCGCGTCACGGCTGGTCATGGCCGGGGTGGATATCAACACCGTCCGGGAGCTGATGACGCACTCCGATATCAAGATGACGCTGGTCTACGCGCACCTAAGTCCAGACCATAAAGCGGCTGCGCTGGATCGCGCATTCGGAGGTGCAGAATGACCAAGCGAATCAATAAGCAAGCCACCAGTGCATGGCTTAACCCTAAGCTCTCCCCGGCCTCATTGAAGATCATTAACGCGCTACCCCATGCGGATACATTGGCAGAGGAAATTGGCGCAGTGGTTGCGGTCTATCGCCTGGAGCGAGACTTTCGAGATACGGCCCCTAAAACGTCTGATTCTATCCGGCACCTTGATCGAGTGGCAGATTCCATCGGTGAACTATTGACCCAGATTGATCTGGTGCCAGTCGAGTTCAGCGCCTTCGCTGATCTTGACCTATGCCACATGGGCCGCGACGGATCGCACACGATGACAAAGCGTATCCAGGAAGATTTGAGTGTCTATAAAATGCTTTGCCGCAGGGCATCTAAAAGGATTTCCGCCAGACCGTCTAAAGCTGGGGAAAAAAGGAAGTTGCTGGAGCGCAAGCTACTATCGGATGTGACAAGGGTCATTGAGTCTACAGCAGACTTGAGGAAAATCGAGGCAGCGGGCAAAGCGGCAGACGTATTGCTAAGGTCAGGCATTCACCATGTTCCTGTTGAGCCGAAGAAAGCCAGACAGGCTGTTATTGAGTACCGCAAGACCTACGAGAAATAACCCCGAGATTGCACCCCGCTAAGCCCAAACTCCGGCGCAGACGCTAAACCGCGCATCCAATATCTTCACCCTCGTAAACAGCAACAACCTTTTACGAGGGTCGCACAATGTCAAAAACCAACGCCAAACACTTGCCCCCAGAAGTGGAGAGACAAGCATTCTCCATTGACGAATGGCGAGCCCGCTGGGGATTTGGTCGCAACTTCACCTATGACCTGATCGCTTCCGGCAAGCTGAAAAGTACAAAGCTGGGGCGCAAGCGAATCATCACCGCCCGCCAGGATCGCGAGTTCGCGGAGTCTCTGGAGTCGGAGGCTGCGCGATGAGCACCGAAACTATTTTGCTTCCCTCAATCGCACCAGAGCACACCCGCAGCGTAACCCTTGAGCGTGGGCAGTACACCGTGCGCGTCCTGGTCGATGACATCGAGATCCTTTCGCGGATCAAGGGCAGGCCCTGGACGATCACAAGCGATGTTGACGATCTGGTTTTGATTGCAGACGCCTGCCGAGGCGCGTGGCGGATGACCCGCGAAGCCTGAAAAAGACAGCGGCCCCGAAAGGCCGCTAAAGATTATCTCCCTGCACGGAGACAGAGCAATGATATCAGAAATTTATGCGGCAGTGGCTGCGGCAAAAGAAGAAACCAAAAGCAGGCAGGCCCATCGACTGACTGACTATCTACTAGTGAATGACTCAGCACTGACCGGCGACATTGCCCGCGATTGTGCTATTGGCAATATATCCGCTGCGGCAAACCTTATTCGGCCTGCACTTCAGAAACGCGGCTACACCATCATCGCCAACATACCAGGGCGCCGAATCAATAATAGATTCGGTGAACCATCAATGTCGCATGAATGGCGACTGGTGCGGGTTCGCTAATGGCTGGACAGGCAAACAGCAAGGGCATGCTCCCGAACGGACGCAAGAAGGCGGGACCGCCGTTTGTCAGGATGCTCCACGCCATTCTGGATCACCCCGACTACAAGGCGCTGAGGAAGCCCACAAGGGCGTTTCTCTGTGACCTGGCCCGCCAGTACAACGGATTCAACAACGGCAACCTGAGCGCCGCAGAGGGCGTCATGGGGGCACACGGCTGGACTAAGTGGGAGTTGCTCAGAGCAAGGCGGGAAGCTGAGGCATACGGCTGGATTGAAGTCACACGATACCCCAGAGCAAAGCGTGACCCGATCCTGTACCGACTGACCTGGATGGCAACAGACAAATGGGACGGAGCTCCGAAGCTGGACCCCGGAGCGCACAACCAGAAAGTCAGGAGCCTGAAGTGATGATTTCGATTTTCGGTGGTGCGGAGAAACAACTTAAAACCCTTCTGAGGTGCGGAGAAACACCACACAGCAACGAATTCAGACCAAAAACACCGTTTGAGGTGCGGAGAAACTACTTAACAGGCTGTTTTTCCTGTTTCTGTGGTGCGGAGAAACAACCCTCTATAGATATCTACCAAGGGCACAGCCCGCAAACAAAGCATTCAGGGGGCTAAACATGATTCGGCATGAAATCAGGCAAGGCGAATTCGTTTACATGGCTGAGGTAACTGGTCCGGATGGTGACGGCACCTATTGGAAGCAGATCAGGCGGCGGCGCGTGGAATCAATCGGCGATGACAAGTTGCGTTTGTCTGCTGTGGAGCAAGTCCGGTTCCCTGCTGACCATCCCCCCGGCGATCTGGAATGGGAGCCAATGGCCGGGCTGTTTAGCTTTGCATCGACTGTCACCCGCGAAAAGTTCAAGGCCATGAATTACAAAACCAGCACTCCGATTAAAACCAGGAGGGCGCAAAGATGACCCAATGCCCAACCTGCGGCCAGCCACTGCCAGCCGATCCGGTACAGGCTGAAGTACAGCGGATTGAACGCTGGTGCCGGGAGAACGGTATCGCCGTAGTCGCTGGCCGCCTGCTACACCTGGAGGGCGTGGCCGCTGCGCTGCAATGCTCAGTCAGTACCGTGAACCGCAGACTGGCAGCGGGAGAACTACAGCCAACAATCATTTTTGGCAGGCGGCACGTCGAGCTTTCGGAATTGGCGAGGCTGATTTGTGAAATCTGAAATTCTCTCACGCAAAGTGGCGCAGAGTGACGCAAACCCGCGCAAAAGTGAGGTATTGGCATTCGTGAATTATTGGAAAAACACTTAAAATATAGTCTATTTCATAAACTTGAGAATATGAATATGGCAATTGAACTTTCAAACTTGAACCGCATGAAGCGCGCCCTGCTTTGCTATACCAGGAACGATACCATTGCCGAGGCGATGGCGGATATAGATTACACCTTTGCGGGTGACTCACGCGGCATCAAGTCTGTGCTACCTGGGATGACTGGCGATGACATTGGTATTTCCAACGCAGACAGCGAATTTCTGGACACTGTTTTCATTGAAAGCGTGTTAGGACCGATGCAAAATTTTATGACCCGCGTCGAGTTCCAGAAGGCATACAACAAGGCGATGGAGCTACTTGCCAACTGGACCGGCGAAGGTCGCCCAATTCCGATTTCTTCAACGTCCCTAACCGACTCAACACTGGAACCGCGCAAGGTGGCTACCCTCGCTGTGGTGACGAGTGAGTCATTGAAGCAGCGCCATGCGGAAGCCGCGCTTGCCAAAGCGCAGATTGCAGCTCTGCGGTTGGCGATTGAGGAAATGTTCCTGGACCCCGGCAATGCTGGAACTTCCGAGATGCCCGCAGCAATAACCTATGGTGTGCAGAGCTTCGACGCAACCGCCGACATTCCGGCCAGCATTGCAAAGCTCACGCGGGGATTTAAGGGACTTCGCAACGCATTTTATGTTACCGATCCTGGCAGCGCCGTTGTGATGTCCTCGGTATTTCAGGATTGCGGAGTACGCGGCGGCAGCATCGGCGGTATCCCTGTCCCGGTCACCGAGGCAAGCCCAACAGATAGCAATGGCGGGCAAGTAGCATTGGTTGACGCAAGTCGCATTATTTATGCCCGCGATGCGCTGGTGTTCAAAAGGTCCAATGACTCGACAATCTGGATGAATTCGGAATTTGACAGCAACGGACCCGGCGAAGCGGTTGGACTTTTCCAGACTGATGGCATCGCGCTCCGCTCAACCGCAAGGATTTCATGGGAACTGATGGACCCAGCCGGATGCAGAATCCTGGTTGGTTGTGACTGGTAGGCCGCTATGAAGTTCGTCGACTATCTACTCAGTGGCGCACCGGAGCGTATCAAAACGGATATGCGCAGTGCGACTGCCGATCAAAGGCCATACGCCTTTGCCACCGCATTGGCGTACGAGGTTGCGTGCAAGGCGGCAACAGACATTGAATCATTGCGGGCTGAGATTTCGGGCCGCCCCCTGGAATCCAAGCGCGCAACGCTAAACCGGGCATTTGCACCGATCCAGCTCACCGCCAAGCGTTTGGATTCTGGCAAGCGCGTGTTGTCGGGCACGGCAACTACCCCGAGAGTTGATCGCGTCGGAGACATTATCGAGCCAATGGGCGGCAACATTAGTTTGCCCTGCCCGCTGTTGCTACAACATGACCATGCGAATGTGATTGGCAAGGTAACTGCCGCCACACCGACAGCATCCGGTATTCGATTCAAAGCGGAGATACCGACAATAGAGCAACCTGGACGCTTAAAGGATCGCGTTGATGAGGCGTGGCACCTAGTGCAGTACGGCCTGATATCAACCGTTTCTATCGGATTCAGGGCTACCGATGCAGAGCAGATAAAGGGCGGCGGCCTGAGGTTCACATCATGGGATCTACTGGAATTATCGTTAGTGTCGATCCCAGCCAACCCCGATGCAGTGATTGAAACGCACGAGGGCAAGAGTGTTGCGGATGCCTACGAAGGTTCCTGGCGCGTTGACCAGAGTTACCAGCGTAGCGCATTGGCCACACACCGAGGCAATCTTTGGCTGGCATTGACTGAGACCGA
Source organism: Haliea sp. (assembly GCA_041746975.1). GTDB lineage: Bacteria > Pseudomonadota > Gammaproteobacteria > Pseudomonadales > Halieaceae > Haliea. The sequence goes on from JBGTGB010000139.1 coordinate 15,627, forward strand.
CAAGGAGCCGGGAAAAGGCCCAGCGTGGAAGATGGTAAGCAAGTCTGGAGGACCACCCCAATGAGCAATGAGTTAATCCGCGATCTGGCAGAGGTGATCGCTCAGCATCCCGAGGTATCAGGCAAGGAGTTTCAGGAGGCCGCACTGACGGCCGCAGAGGGCCTATACGAGCCGGCAGACCTGCACGAGTATGCGACTGCCGAGGATATCAACAATGCTCTGTTACGGGCACTGGAGGGCCTATCTGATGCGGTTTGATATTCGAGGCTACCAGCTACCCAATGACACCAGCGGCATGCTGGCTGACTTCTTCCTTGTCAAGCGTGATGCGGAGAACCGAGGATTCAGGCTGCATCATGCCGATGGTGTGTACTGGTTAAGCCGACCCCTAAGCGCAGCGCGTGTATTTGAGACCAGGGAGCTAGACCATTGCCAGCAATACATACGTGCGCGCTCTGGTTCAAACGGACTTGAGGATAGTGGGCCGAAGGTGGCTTACCCGAGGGAAGCAAGGGCGGGGGGGTAGATTCAAAGCCAAAACCGGCCCCGCTGGACACCGCGTCCAACCCTCTCCTTTCATTAAACTGGGATTTTCCTTTGAAAAAGTCAGCGACAACCACACCACCCAAAACCTTGTCCCCTGCTGCCGCTTCCTGGTGGCGCAGGTTACATGCCGAGTTCGATTTGACCGACGAAGGGGCCGCATTCCTGCTCGAAACAGCGTTACGCGCATTTGATCGCATGAATCAGGCTGCGGAGCTGGTAGACAAGCATGGAGTGGCCATTGCTGACCGTTACAACCAGTTGAAGGCAAACCCCGCTGTGGCGGCTGAGAGAGACTCCCGAGCGGCAATGCTGGGGGCTTTCAAGGCTTTGAATCTGGACATTTTGCCACCCCTGAAACCCGGCAGACCAGGAGGTCGCTGATATGGGCACACCCCGCAGACGGAGACACAACCAACAAACCAGGGTCACGCAAGAAGCTGTTGACGCATTCAGGGCTGGAGACTCGAAAACCCTGGGCCGGTTGCTGCGGTTACCACCCTGGCAGGAATCACCCCTGTGCGCCACTGGCGACTGCCCCTGGCCAGAGGGATCGGGCGGCGCTGTAACGTGGGCAGACTCGGTTGCACTGAGGCAGGAGCTTGAATCATGGGAACCCTGAAGCGCCGCAGTCGGCACCGGATCGAGGACCGGGACCAGATCACCCTGGCATGGGATAAGGGACTGCCGCCACCGCCTGAAGCATCACAGCCGGACAAGCACGATGATCTGGTGGGCGTGATCTTTTTCCGTAGTGCCGAGCTTGAGACCTACGGACAAGACCACCCGAACCTGCGGGAATGGTTGGAAGTTTTGAGATTGGGCCGGCCGGAAGGCTGACCGTACCGCAGCGCGTTTTCATGGTGGCGCGTTGTCTCTGGCTGCTTACCTTCAGCCACTACCCCCGCTTGCTGCCGCGCGGCGGGGCTTTCCTTTATCTTGACACCAATACACTCCCGGCCTACGCTGGCAGAACTAGAACTAAATGCGGTTTCCGCACCCGACAGCCTTGCGGTTTTTTTGTGCCTGAAACACGGCCAGCTCTTTACGTCGGGTGGAGAGGCGCGAATACAAGACCTTTCGGGGGAATAGCGCCCGGAGCATCATTTAGGCTCTAGTTGACACCCGGCACCTATGCCGGAGACTGAAACTAAATGAGGATCAACTCATGGGTGATCGAATAGCGCGAATCACACGAACCAAGTACCGCAAGTTTGCCGAAATAGCCAAGGCCAGCGGACAAATATTGGACCTGGAATCATTCGAGTCGATGGGCTGTCTCGGCAGGGCAAGCCCAATGGTAATGACCGCTGTTGATGACGCCACTGATCCTCATTCGATGGGATCAGAGCATGGAAGCATTACTTTGGCTGAAAGCTGGCAGTTCTCATGGATGCAGAGCGCGAATCGGCCAGAAATAGATTGGCGCGCAATTCCTGAAGAACAAGCCTTGGAATTCGTCCTATGGCACGAGATCGGTCATCGAGTTTGGAACTTCTCAATGATAGATTTGATAATCCAGAGATCAAAATTCTGTGCTCATGATAGGTTTCGAGTGAGTCGCTGTAATGAAGTTCTAGCTGATCGGTTCGCATGGGATAAGGTTTGCCCCGGTGAAGAATTGCCAGCGAAAAGAGGGCTCACGGTTTCGGATCGGGAAGGGCTTGACGACGACATTGCAGAATTCAAAGACCGGATTGGGCTGGTTTTGATAGAGCCCAACCCTCTGCTCCGCGGGCAATACCGTACTGTATCCACAGCAATGCTGAAGTCAGAGCGATGGCGTGCATATGTTGGGCCGAAAGCAGTAGAACGGTCCGTCAGGTAGCATCCCTCTCGCCCCTCCGTGGCGGCAGCCAGCGCCCTAGGAACCTCCTTCCTGGCTTCGCATGCGGTGAGCTGGCTGTGAGCCTCTCTGAGGGAGGTTGCGCTAGTTTCAGATTTAGCTCTGTGTAAAGAGATAGACGGAACCCTTACAACCACCAGCTCCCTTCAAAAGATCAATCCACTATTTTTTCTTACGATCTGGACGCTGCGTCAAGGCGGAGGCGGCGGCGGTTTTTGCATCCTTACTCGCCGTTTTGCTACGCATAGTTTTCGATGCTGCAGTGCCAGCTTTTTTACCAGTTTTCTCATTTTTGGCCATATCGTTTCCCTCGCTTGGGGTCTCCCAATTGACTCGGAGCGGTATTCTCGCAACCGTGCTCCACCGTTTTTTCACGCACTTTTCAAGTTGGAAAAAATAGCTTCCAGACTCATTGGTGAGCTGCAGCTTTTGGAGATCGGTGACTGCACGCGCCCTTTCTACATCTCCAAGCTCGATATCATAGGATTTCTGTAATATACAGTACCCGCTGGGTGCCATGAATTTCAACCTCACTTTAAAGCTTTCCGGCTGGAGGTGATCCGAACGCATCCAAAGCGAGGCTAAACTTGCTCCGAAATCTATAGCAATAACCTCTCCCTCCGCGGGAACACTTCCATCTGCACTATGGACTTTTAGTTCTTCAATTGCGTCTATTAATGAAACTCTATTCGACCTTGAATCAACTATGCACCTATGGCACAACACCGACCACACATGTTCAGCCATACCTAATGCACCTGAGTGATAGCACACTCGCCTCTTGCATGCTCGCTAAGATTATCAAGGATTACCATATCAGTTTCATACGACTCAGTTTCCAAGCGTGGGACTTCGGCAAAAGTCACGGCCAAGACATTTTTCCACTTAGCCTCCATCGGTTCAATTTTCTCTGACAAAAAGATATTTACTGGCCTCATGTTCTCAGAGCACTCCGACTTCCATTGCGTCTCCACATGAATATTCAGACGACCTCTAAGGGCGCGAGCCACATTCACCATAGTTTTGATTGTAAGATTCTGATCACCACGGAGAAGCTTGGAAACACTGGCTTCACTGGTATCCAAGAGTTTTGCGAGATCTCGCTGGAGCATACCTTCGCTACGCATTAGAGACTCGACAAGTATTGCAAAACTATTTTTCGCCTCTTCAAAGTCATAGTCGACAGACTCTTGAACCTCCTGCATCCATGCGAAAACGTTCGTAACTTTCTTTTCCATACTCTCACCCAATCGAACATTAATTTACGTGAAACTGAATTTCATTCCGTCTCTGGGCTTCTTCGTATCTGTCCCGCTCTCTTTTTACGCCTTTAACGAATTTCGGTTCAGCTTTGCCAGTCTTCTTTAATGCCGCTTGAACAAGCACTATACAATCCCCATGATTCCGATCGAAAAAGCAGTATAGGCGGAGCTTACCCTTGCTGAACTGCCACACTTTCGCCCCTTTATCTGCCTCGTGAAATTGCTGTTTAGATAGCCCCATCGGACCAACTTCAGAGAATCTTTTAAGCAGATCCATTATGCCTGCGGGAGCACTATCTCCTTGTGCACGGCGCTCCTCCAGGAAATCGATAACGGGTGAAGTTAAGTCATCCTCGGTCGGGAGGTAGACCTTGTGTTGACCGTTAAACAATACTAGAACATTCAAGGCTTAACTCACAAGTTAAGTTTTCGATCAACATCCAATCGGTCTTCTGCCGAAATTGGTACTAATCTTTATGTAACACTAGCACCTAGAGATAAAGCAACATTAGTTACACCAAGACTTTGAAGGTCGCCGGTTCGGACGAGCCACCGATGCTTTAAAAATGAGACGCTTCGGGCAGCGGGCCACCATACGCACCCCTGCTGGTCCGCCTAATCTGGCGAACTCATTCACCCGTGCGGCCAACGGTGAGGTGCCAGCTGAAGGTTCGTTGCACTTACTATGCACTTAAGCCGGGTTGACTGACGGGGATTTCAGTTTTGCAGTGAAATTTACTGTTATATAACAACGGCTTAATGGCGGGGGCAGAAGGATTCGAACCCTCGACCTACGGCTTAGAAGGCCGTTGCTCTATCCAACTGAGCTATACCCCCGGAACTGGGCGATTGTAGCACCAAGGACGCGCGAATGAAGAAAGGAAATGGGGTGGCCGACGGGTCTTGAACCCGCTACCTCCGGAGTCACAATCCGGTGCTCTACCAGGTGAGCTACGGCCACCACTGTATGGTCTGAAAACTGTCTTACCAACCTGACAGCTGTGGCCGAAAGTTGGTCGGGGTAGAGAGATTCGAACTCCCGACATCCTGCTCCCAAAGCAGGCGCGCTACCAGACTGCGCTATACCCCGATGATCCTGAGGGCCGTGCGCGACCCGTTTTCAGGAGGCGCATAATACTCAGCCCCCGCCGAGGCGTCAACGCCGTATTGGTGAATTTACGCCAGTTTCACTGCCGGCGCCCCTCCCAATTGCGTGGGCTGCGTGGGACAATGTGCGCCCTCCCACAGCACGCCACCACAGGAAAATATCCATGTCAGCACTGGTTCTGGACGGCAAAACTCTCGCAGCTCAAACTGAGGCCGACCTGCTGGCGCGCGTCGAGCAATTGAAGGCCAGGTCCGGGGGTAAAACTCCCATTCTCGCGACGATACTGGTCGGTGACGATCCCGCTTCCGCCACCTATGTGAAGATGAAAGGCAACGCCTGTCGCCGTGTGGGCATGGAATCTCTGGCGGTGGAACTACCCTCCGCCACTACCACCGAGACGCTGCTGGCAAAGATCCACGAACTCAACGCCAACCCTGACGTGCACGGCATTCTGCTACAGCACCCGGTGCCGGTGCAGATCGACGAGCGCGCCTGCTTTGACGCCATTGCCCTGGAAAAGGATGTCGACGGCGTGACCTGCCTGGGCTTTGGCCGCATGGCCATGGGCGAGGACGCCTACGGCTGTGCCACGCCCCAGGGCATCATGCGCATTCTTGAGCACTACGGCATCGATATCGAGGGCAAGCACGCCGTGGTCGTGGGCCGCAGTCCCATCCTCGGCAAACCGATGGCGATGATGCTGCTGCAAAAGAATGCGACGGTCACCATCTGTCACTCCCGGACCCGCGACCTGCCATCACTGGTGGCGCAGGCGGACATCCTGGTAGGGGCCGTGGGCAAAGCGGAATTCATCAAGGCGGACTGGGTGAAGCCCGGCGCGGTGGTGATAGATGCGGGCTACCACCCCGGTGGAGTCGGCGATATTGAGCTTGCGCCGCTGGGGGAGAAGGCCAGTGCCTACACGCCGGTGCCAGGTGGCGTGGGCCCCATGACCATCAACACCCTGATCCTGCAGAGCGTCATTTCCGGGGAGAAGTCCCTGGGGTAGGCGCGGCAAACCGCCAAAAAGGGACCTGACCCTTTAAACTTTTGCAAACTTAAAGGGTCAGGTCCGTTTTGGGTTGGCCAAGCCGGCGCCAGCGCGTTCCGTCGCGAGAATCCTCAAGTTCGACTCCGCCTGCCAGCAGTTCGGCGCGGATGGCGTCGGCGCGGGCGTACTGCTTGTCCGCCTTGGCCTGCTGGCGCTCGGCAATCAGCGCTTCGATCGACTCGGCGTCAATGCCCTCCTCCCCGGCAGCACCCTGCAGCCATTCCTCAGGATTCTGCTGCAGGATTCCCAGCAGCCTCCCCGCGGCCAGCATTCGCGCCTTGAGCCTGGGCTTTTCTGCATCTCCCGCCTTATGCAGCTGTTTGGCCAGGACGTGCAGTTCGGCAATCGCCAGGGGCGTGTTCAGATCGTCCTCAAGCGCCTGATAGAATGGCTCGTCAGCCAGCGTAATCCCGCCAGCCGCCGGCACATCCTGCAACGCCCGCAACGTGTTATAGAACGCTGCAAGTGTGGCCTCAGCCTGATCCAGCAGATCCGTGGAGAAATTCAGCGACGAGCGATAGTGCGCCGACAGCAGCGCAAAACGCAGTACCTCGCCGCGGTAATGGCCAAGCAGCTCGTTTACGGTACGAAAATTGCCGAGGGACTTCGACATCTTCTCGCCGTCGATATCCAGGTAGGCGTTGTGCATCCAGTAGCGCACGTAGTCGCCGCCGTGGGCGCAGCGGCTCTGGGCGATCTCGTTTTCGTGGTGCGGAAAGATCAGGTCGCGGCCGCCGCCGTGGATGTCGATGGTATCCCCCAGGTGGGCTCGAATCATGGCTGAGCACTCCAGGTGCCAGCCCGGCCGGCAGCGGCCCCAAGGGCTGTCCCAGCCCGGGTCCTCCGCCGCCGAGGGCTTCCACAGCACGAAATCTCCCGGATGGCGCTTGTAGTCCGCCACTTCCACTCGCGCCCCGGCCAGCATGTCATCCAGGGAGCGCTTGGACAGGCGCCCATAATCGGGCATGGAATCCACCGCAAACAGCACGTGGCCCTCACTCTCGTAGGCATGCCCCTTCTCGATCAGCGCCTGGGTGAGCGCGATCATGGGGTCGATGTTGTGGGTGGCGCGGGGCTCCATGGAGGGCGGCAGCGCATTCAGGGCGGCCATGTCTTCCCGGTACCTGGCGGTAAACTCGGCGGTTACCTCCTCGATGCCGGTACCATTTTCCCGGGCGGCGGCGATGATCTTGTCGTCGATGTCGGTGATATTGCGGGCGTAGATCACCTTGCCGTACTGGGTCTGCAACAGCCGAAACAGCACGTCAAAAACCACCACCGGGCGAGCATTGCCAATATGGGCGAGGTTATAGACCGTAGGCCCACACACATACATGGTGACCTTGTCCGGCTCAAGCGGGGCGAAGGGTTCCTTGCGGGCGCTTAATGTGTTGTAAACCGTAATACTCATTCGCTATCCCCGCCGCCCGCGGTCCAGGTGTCACGCAGGCCAATTGTGCGATTGAACACCGGCTGGTCCGGCGTGTGCTCGTAGCGGTCGGCGACGAAGTAGCCCTCGCGCTCGAACTGGAAGCCCTGCTCGGGCTCGGCGTCGGCCAGGGAGGGTTCGATCCAGGCGTCGGTCACAATCTTGAGTGAGTCAGGGTTGAGGAAATCCATGAAGGCGCTGTCGCCGCGATCCGGCGCTTCATGAGTGAACAGCCGGTCGTACAGGCGCACGGTAGCCCGACGGCCGGCGCTGGCGGATACCCACTGGATAACGCCCTTGGGCTTTATGCCGTCAGCCGGGTCCTCGCCAAAAGTGTCGGCTATGGTAACCGCGTGCACTTCGGTAATATTCCCGGCGGCATCCTTCACTACGCCCGTCGCTTCAATCACGCATGCGTTACGCAACCGCACCCGCTTGCCCAGCACCAGGCGCTTGTATTTCTTGTTGGCCTCCTCGCGGAAATCGTCCGCGTCGATATACAGATCGCGGGTAAAGGGTAGTTCGCGGCTGCCCAACTCCTGGCGGCTGGGGTGCGCGGGCGCGCTGAGCAGCTGCTGATGGTCGGAGGCCAGGTCGATCAGAACGAGCATCAGCGGGTTCAGCACGCACAGGGCGCGCGGGGCATTTTCATTGCGGTCGTCGCGGATGGCGTGCTCCAGCATCGCCACATCCACTACCCCGTCGCTGCGGGTGACACCAATCATCTCGCAGAAGCGGCGGATGGCGGCAGGTGTAAAGCCGCGCCGGCGCATGCCCGCGATGGTCGGCATGCGTGGGTCATCCCAGCCATCGACCACGCCCTCGTCCACCAGCTGCTTGAGCTTGCGCTTGCTGGTCACGGTGTAGTTCAGGTTAAGGCGCCCGAACTCATATTGGCGCGGCTTCGACGGCACCGGCAGGTGCTCGATGAACCAGTCGTACAGGGGCCGGTGATCCTCGAACTCCAGGGTGCAGATGGAGTGGGTAATGCCCTCAATCGCATCTTCCTGGCCGTGGGCGAAATCGTAGGTCGGGTAGATTACCCAGTCGCTGCCGGTCTGGTGGTGGGCGGCCTTGCGGATGCGATAGAGAATCGGGTCGCGCAGATTCATGTTGGGCGAGGCCATGTCGATTTTCGCCCGCAGGACCTTGCTACCCACGTCGAATTCGCCGGCCTTCATCCGCGCCAGCAGGTCCAGGTTCTCCTCGACGCTGCGCTCCCGATAGGGGCTGTTGCGTCCTGGCTCGGTCAGGGTGCCACGGTGTTCCCGGGCCTGCTCTGCGTTCAGCTCACAGACATAGGCATTGCCATTGCGCACGAGGTGTTGGGCCCAATCGTAGAATTGCCGGAAATAGCTGGAGGCATAGCGCACCTCCCCCGCCCACTGGTAACCCAGCCAGCGCACATCCGCCTGGATGGATTCAATGAACTCCTGGCTTTCCTTCTCCGGATTGGTATCGTCAAAGCGCAGATTACAGCGGCCGCCGAAGCGCTCCGCAAGGCCGAAGTTCAGGCAGATGGACTTGGCATGGCCCACGTGCAGGTAGCCGTTCGGCTCAGGCGGGAATCGGGTAACCACCTCATGCACGCGACCGGCGGCCAGGTCGTCGGCTACGAGCGTCTCCAGAAAGTTGACGGGCTTGACGGGTATTTTTTCCATGCGCTCGGGTTCGGCTCCAAAAACCGGGCATTATACTGCTTGACGGGGAGGCCTTACAGGACTTTGCGGCCTCTGAACAGGCTGTTCTCACGCACGCTGTGTTTTACTGGCTGGCAAAAGTCCGTATCATTGCGCTCTCTTTTCGACGGCGGCGACTCCAACAATGGTAATCATCAAAACAACCTTCGGCGACATCACTTTGGCCCTGGACGCTGACAAGGCCCCCACCACCGTGGCCAATTTCCTCAAGTATGCCCGCGACGGGTACTACGACGGCACCATTTTCCACCGGGTCATCGACAACTTCATGATCCAGGGCGGTGGTTTCGACACCGAGATGCGGCAGAAAGGCACCGGCGAACCGATTGCCAACGAGGCCGACAACGGCCTCAAGAATGATTTCGGCACCGTCGCCATGGCCCGCACCAGTGACCCGCATTCCGCCACGGCGCAGTTCTTCATTAACGTGAAGGACAACGATTTCCTCAACCACAGTGGCAAGAACGCACAGGGCTGGGGCTATGCGGTGTTCGGCAAGGTCACCGCCGGCGAGGAGGTTCTGAACAAGATCCGCGGGCTACCCACCACCAGCCGCGGTGGCCATCAGGACGTACCGGTAGATCCGGTGATTATCGAGACCGTCGAAATCGTCGAGGATTGAAGCGGGGGCCGGCGCGTGCCTGCAACCTACTTTATAGCCGACCTCCACCTGGAGGCGACCCGCCCAGGTACCACCCGCGCCCTGCGCCGGTTCCTGCTGGAACATCAGGACTGCGACGCCCTGTACATCCTCGGTGACCTGTTCGAGGTGTGGGTTGGCGACGACGACGATTCGCCACTGATACGTGATGTAACGGAGATGCTCAAGCGTTTCAGCGCCGCAGGTCCCCGTCTGTACCTGATGCAGGGCAATCGTGATTTCCTCCTTGGCAAGCGGTTCTGTCAGCAGGTGGGCGGCAAGTTGCTGCGGGATCCCAGCGTGGTGAACCTCTACGACGAGCCCACCCTGCTACTGCACGGCGACAGCCTGTGCACCCGCGACACCGAATACCAGGCCTTCCGCAAAACCACGCGGACCAGAGCATGGCAGAACGAGTTGCTGGCGCGCTCCCTGGAAGAGCGGCGGGCACTGGCGCGAGAGCTGCGCAGTCGCAGCCGCGAGGCTACCAGCAACAAGGCCGAGGACATCATGGACGTGACTCTGGAAGAAGTGGAGCGCGCCCTGCTGGACCACGAGGTCCGCCAGCTGATCCACGGCCATACCCACCGCCCAGCGCGTCATGATCACGCTGCGGGTACCCGCTGGGTGCTGGGAGACTGGGACCAGAAGGGTTGGTATCTCGAGGTACGTCCGGAATTATTTTCTCTGGTAGATTTCGATATAAAACAATAGCTTGAAAATCACTCCAAGATTTCGCATGAGGTAATGCCTTAGCCGGTTCCCCCGAATATAAAGGGTCAGGTCCACTTTCAAGGTCCACTTGATAAAGGACCTGACCCTTTAATTTAGGGGCGGATGCCGCTGTGGAAGCGGAACTCGGTATCGAGACCCTGGATCAGCTCTGCTTCGCGGGCGCGCAGCGCTGCCAGCCGCTCAGCGATCTCCTCCGTCGGCGCTAGCCCCGCCGCAAGGTGCAGGTAGTCCGCAAAATGGCGCGCCTCGGATTTAAGCAAGGAGCTGTAGAAATCTGCCAGCTCCGGGTCCAGCACCGGGATCAACGCCGCAAAGCGCTCGCAGGAACGCGCCTCAATCAGGGCGCCTACCAGCAGAGTATCAACTAGCCGCCCAGGCTCGTTGCCACGCACCCGCTTGCGCAGTTCCCCCGCGTAGCGCGAGGCGGAAAGCTGAGGATAGTCCATGCCGCGTTTCTGCATCAGGCCAAACACCTGCTCAAAATGGCGCAGTTCTTCCCGCGCCAGCCGCGACAGCTGCCGCAGCAGGCGTGGCTGATCGACGTAGCGGTACATCAGGTTGAGCGCGGTGGAAGCGGCTTTTTTCTCACAGTTGGCATGGTCCACCAGCAGCAATTCCGGGTTTTCCAGCGCCCATGCGACCCAGGCTGGCGGCGTCGCACAGGGCAGAAAAGCGCGCACCGGCGCCAGCAGGGAATCGAACTGCATCAGTAGCCCCGCTCCCCACCGAACAGGTCCGGGGTCCGCATGTAGCGGTCGTAGTACGCCTCAGAGAGGATATAAAACTCCTGATCTATCAGGTCGCGCAGTTGCGGCAGGCTGAGGTCACGGTATTCAGCATGCACGGTGAAGCCAAAGTTCTCGGTTCGCACAATTTGTCCAGCGCCGGCCTTGAGCAGGCTGAAAACCTTACAGTATTCGTCGTGCTCGACGTTGAAGCGCAGTTGCTGAACCTGCAACTGCCAGAGGAGCAGGGCCGTGTCGACCACCGCCAGCTTGTTGCTGACACAGCGCGAAAGAAAATCTGCCAGACGCCCGTCAACCGCCAGCTTTTGCTCGTGGGTGTAGCCGTTCCAGTGGATAACTTCGTGACTGAAGCGCTTGCACCCGCGGCACACGGCGTCGCCGATGCCGGTGGAGCAGACGCCGATACAGGGTGTCTTGACGACGGGTTTGAGCATAGGCTGGGGTGAAAAAAACGGGGCCAGTCACGGCCAGAAATTGTAAGCTATCGATCGCCTGAATGCACGGTATAAGCGCCGCGCCGATTTATCTTGAACCCCCGCTGAGCTACACTATCTCACCGATTTCCACGGCACCGGAGGCAGCCCGCAGGCCGGCCCGCAACGCCATCCGTCACCGCAACAAGGAGCTTTACTGTGCTAGAAGCCTATCGTGAACACGTGGCCGAAAGGGCCGCCATGAACATCCCGCCCAAGCCCCTGAGCGCCGAACAGGTCGCCTCCCTGGTAGAGCTTCTCAAGAACCCCCCAGCCGGTGAAGAAGACTTCCTGCTGGACCTCATTACCACCCGCGTGCCCCCGGGGGTGGACGAGGCCGCCTATGTCAAAGCTGGCTTCCTGTCCGCCGTCGCCAAGGGTGAGGTTGAGTGCAAACTGATTGACCGCGCCGCCGCCATCGGGCTGCTGGGCAACATGCACGGCGGCTACAACATCGAGACCCTCGTGGGTCTGCTGACCGATGCAGAGCTGGGCGCTCCGGCGGCTGCCGAGCTCAAGCACACCCTTCTGGTATTCGACGCCTTTCACGACGTGGAAGAACTGGCCAAGGGCGGGAATGCGAACGCCAAAGCGGTACTGGAATCCTGGGCCGAGGGCGAGTGGTTCACCAGCCGCCCGGAAGTTCCCGCCTCGATCAAGGTGTCCGTATTCAAGGTCACTGGAGAGACCAATACCGACGACCTCTCCCCTGCTCCCGACGCCTGGTCGCGTCCGGATATTCCCCTGCACGCGCTGGCCATGTACAAAATGACCCGGGAGGGCCTGACCCCGACAGAGCACGGTGTCACCGGCCCGATGCAGCAGGTTGCTGACCTCCAGGCGAAGGGTCTGCCAGTCGCCTTTGTAGGCGACGTGGTTGGCACCGGCTCCTCGCGCAAGTCCGCCACCAACTCGGTGCTGTGGTTCTTCGGCGAAGAGATGCCCGGCGTGCCCAACAAGAAAGGCGGCGGCATCTGCATTGGCGGCAAGGTCGCGCCGATCTTCTACAACACCATGGAGGACACGGGCGCGCTGGTCTTCGAAGCCCCGGTCGACAACCTCAACATGGGCGACGTCATCGAGGTGCGCCCCTACGACGGCAAAATTCTCTCCGAGGACGGCGCCGTGCTGTCGGGTTTTGAGCTCAAGTCCGACGTGCTGCTGGACGAGGTGCGGGCCGGTGGGCGGATCAACCTCATCATCGGTCGCGGCCTCACCACCCGCGCCCGCGAAGCCCTGGGCCTGCCCCGCTCCACCCTGTTCCGCACCCCGGAGGTACCCGGCGACACCGGCAAGGGCTTTACCCTGGGGCAGAAAATGGTTGGCCGCGCCTGCGGTGTCGACGGCGTGCGCCCCGGCACCTATTGCGAGCCGCGCATGACTACCGTCGGCTCCCAGGACACCACCGGCCCAATGACCCGGGACGAGCTCAAGGACCTGGCGTGCCTGGGCTTTTCTACCGACCTGGTGATGCAGTCCTTCTGCCACACCGCGGCCTACCCGAAGCCAGTGGACATCGACACCCAGCACAGCCTGCCGGACTTCATCATGACCCGCGGCGGTGTCTCCCTGCGCCCGGGCGACGGCATCATCCACAGCTGGCTGAATCGCATGCTGCTGCCCGACACCGTCGGTACCGGCGGCGACAGCCACACCCGCTTCCCGATGGGTATTTCCTTCCCCGCGGGCTCGGGCCTGGTGGCCTTTGCCGCCGCCACCGGCGTCATGCCGCTGGACATGCCGGAATCCGTGCTGGTGCGTTTCAAGGGCAGGATGCAGCCCGGAATCACCCTGCGCGACCTGGTCCACGCCATTCCCTACTACGCCATCCAGCAGGGCCTGCTGACGGTGGAAAAGAAGGGCAAGAAGAACATCTTCTCTGGCCGTATCCTGGAGATCGAAGGCTTGTCCGGCCTTACCGTGGAGCAGGCCTTCGAACTGTCGGACGCCTCTGCCGAACGCTCCGCCGCCGGCTGCACCATCGCCCTGGACGAGGACACCATCGCCGAGTACCTGCGCTCCAACGTCGTGCTGCTGCGAGCAATGATCGCTGAGGGCTACGGTGACCCCCGCACTCTCGAGCGCCGCGCCCGGAAAATGGAAGCGTGGCTGGACCAGCCCAGCCTGCTGCGGGCCGATGCCGATGCCGAGTACGCGGCGGTCATTGAGATCGACCTGGCGGAGGTGAAGGAGCCGATTGTCTGTGCCCCGAACGACCCGGACGACGCTCGTCTGCTGTCCGCGGTGGCCGGCGACAAGGTCGACGAAGTCTTTATCGGCAGCTGCATGACCAACATCGGCCACTTCCGCGCCGCCGGCAAGCTGCTGGATCAGCACAAGGGCAGTCTTGCCACCCGGCTGTGGATTTCACCGCCGACGCGGATGGACCAGCACCTGCTGATGGAAGAGGGTTACTACAATATCTTTGGCCGCGCCGGTGCCCGCACCGAGATGCCCGGCTGCTCCCTGTGCATGGGTAACCAGGCCCGGGTGGCGGCCAACAGCACGGTGCTCTCCACCTCGACCCGCAACTTCCCCAACCGGCTGGGCGACGGTGCCAATGTCTATCTGACCTCGGCGGAACTGGCGGCAGTGGGCGCGATTCTGGGCAAGCTGCCGACGCCCGAGGAATACCTGGAGTTCGCCAGCAAGCTCGACGCCATGTCCGCGGAGATCTACCGCTACATGAACTTCGACCAGATCGTGGAGTTCCAGAACAGCGCCGAGGAAGGCAAGCGCATTGCCGCGGTACAGGTTGACGTCGTCAGCGCCGCCTGAGCGCTGAAAACGGACCTGACCCTTTAGATTTGCAATTCTACGAGATAACGGACCTGACCCTTTAATTTTTGCAAATTTAAAGGGTCAGGTCCGTTTTTCCGTGCCTCATTCTCAGCAAGATTTCCAGCCGGCTATCCGCGAGCAACACGCTGCGCTCAAAGCGGAAGTCGGCCAGCACGGTTTGCAGTTGGGCTTGGGGCATGGGAGCGTAGCCAGACAGCGGCTGTCGCCGCGGCCGCAGGGTTAGCGTATTGATGCTGTGAATCCCATGAATGCGTGAGTCTTCCGGCGCGCCGCGCTTGTGCACGCCGAAGGCGTGGGCGCGGGTGCCGGCGTGCAGGTGCGGCTTCAAAACCTGCATCAGGGCGTTGGCAGCTGGCAGCGGCAGGTAATTGAACAGATCCCAGAACAGGCAGATGTCGAAGCGAGTGGTCGGCGACAGTCGCAGTAAATCCTGGAACTGCTCAGCGTAGGAGACACCTTCTTCGTCGTGCGCCAGCGGCAGTGCACTGAACAGATCCACGATGTGTAGGCAACAGGGAGTGCTGGAGAAGAAAGATACCGTTTCCGGCAGGGCCGGACCGACGTCCAATACCGTGACCCGCTCCCCCTCTTCGACGCGCTGCAATACCGACGCCAGCAGCTGCGAATCCTGAGGTTGCGGGCTCACAATCCGGGCAGGCGCAACGCCGGCCCGAGAGAGGATTGAAGCACTGGGCTCAACCGTGTTTCAGGTCCAGTCCCGGGCTCTGGTTGCTCGCCAGTGCTGCAGCGGCGGCAGGCTTTTCACCCTTGGACGCCGGCGCCTGCGTGGTGGTTCGGGTGTCACCCGGATCCATGTCGATGCTGCCCTTGAAGATAGCCCCATCCTCCAGGGTGACCCGGGGCGCGACGATATTGCCTCGCACCTTGCCGGATTTGGCAATCACCACTTTCTCGCTGCCGGTAACATCTCCGGAAACTTCGCCCTCGATCTTGACGATCTTGGCCTTGATGTCCGCTGTGACTTTACCCGACTGGCCGACCGCGACCTCGTGGTCTCCAAGGTCTATGGTGCCTTCAACCTTGCCCTGGATCAGCAGGTCTTCACCACCGCTGACGGTACCTTTGATATGAATACTCGGTCCTATCATAGCATTGCTCCTGGTGGCAGCCGGTTGGGGCGGACTCTGGTCTGTGGGCGCGCGCGGAGCGGCGACCGGTTCGGGGGCCGGCGGCTCGGCCGGCGGTTTACTCTTGTTTCGATCAAACATCGGATCGCCACCTTAATACCAATTGGGGCCGGTAATCGTAGCAGGGCCATGGGGAGTGTGAAAGCGCTCAATTCAGGGTATCTGGACTTTCCGCAAAAACGGACCTGACCCTTTAGACTTGAGAAACTTAAAGGGTCAGGTCCGTTTTTGCGGGCCCGCTTTCGCGGTTCGGCCATTGTCAGCTCAGGCGGGTGCGGAAATCCTCGTAGCCGAATTCCCGGACGGTTTCCAGGGTGTCGGTGTTGGAGTTCCAGAGCACGATGGCCGGCAGTCGGGTGCCGTTGAAGGTGCTGGTCTTGACCATGGTGTAGTGGGCCATGTCCCTGAACACCAGCCGCTGGCCGATCTGCAGGGGCTCAGGGAAGCTGTAGTCGCCGATGACATCGCCGGCCAGGCAAGTAAGCCCGCCGAGGCGGTAGGTATGCGGCAGTTCCCCCGCCACGCCAGCATCCAGCAGCTCGGGACGGTAAGGCATCTCCAGGGTATCGGGCATGTGGCAGGTCGCGGAGCAGTCGAGAATGGCCTGATCCAGCGCGTTCCAGGTCAGGTCCAGCACCTCGGTGACCAGCACCCCGGTGCCGATGGCCACGGCCTCCCCCGGCTCCAGGTACACCTGCACCCGGTGGCGGCTGGCGAAGTCGCGGATACAGGTCACCAGGTCGTCGATCTGGTAGCCGGGGCGGGTGATGTGGTGGCCGCCGCCGAAGTTCACCCACTGCATCTGTGGCAGCAGGTCGTCGAATTTTTCCTCCACCGCCGCCAGGGTCCGCTGCAGGGGCGGGAAATCGTGCTCGCAGAGAGTGTGGAAGTGCAGCCCGCTAATCCCCTCCAGGGTGCTGACATCCAGCTGCGAGCGCGGAATCCCCAAGCGCGAGCCCGGCGCGCAGGGGTCGTAGATCGGTACGTCACCCTCGGAATGTTCCGGGTTGATGCGCAGGCCAAAACGCAGCTCCGGGCGCTCGCGCTGCGCTGCCAGGCACAGGGGCCGGAAACGGACCCACTGGGCGCAGCTGTTGAACACCACATGGTGGGCAATTTGCAGAATCTCGCGCAGGTCGGCCTCGTGGTAGCCAGCACCAAACACGTGCACCTCGCCGCCTTTCTCGGAACCACGGTAGTATTCGTGACCAAGGCGCGCCTCGTGCAGGCCGCTGGCGCAGCTGCCGTTCAGATAGCTCGCCGTAAGCTCCCCGAGGCGCCAGCAGGAAAACGCCTTCAGGGCGGCCAGCACTTTCGCCCCGCTGGCATCGGCCACCTGCCTGAGAATGGCCAGGTTGCGCTCCACCGCCACCTCGTCCACCACGTAGCAGGGGGATGGCAGGCGCGCGAGGTCCAGCTTGCCGAAATCCGTGAACTGGAAAACCTGCACCCTAGATATCCTGACCCTTGACCACATCGAGCCGGAATCCGGGATCCAGCTCCACCACGGTCCAGGGCAGGCCATAGCGGTTCATGTCCGCCATGAAGGGATCCGGGTCGCGCTGCTCCACATTCCACACCCCGGGCTCGCGCCAGTGGCCCTCGAGGATCATCTTGGCACCAATCACTGCCGGTACCCCCGTGGTATAGGAAATAGCCTGGGATTGCACCTCGCGGAAGCACTCCTGGTGGTCGGCAATGTTATACAGGTACATCACCCGTTCCTCGCCGTCCTTGACCCCACGCACGATACAGCCGATGCAGGTCTTGCCCTTGGTGCGTGGCCCGAGGGTGGAGGGGTCCGGCAGCAGCGAGGCCAGGAACTGGATTGGTACGATTTTGTGACCCTGGAAGTCCACCGGCTCGATGCCGGTCATACCCACATTGCGCAGCACCTCCAGGTGCTTGAGATAGTTCTCCGAGAAGCTCATCCAGAACTGTGCACGCTGGAGCCCCGGAAAGTGCTTGCTCAGGGATTCCAGCTCCTCGTGGTACATGCGATAGATGTTGAAGGCACCGACCTCCTCCGGGCACTCGAAGCGAGCCTGCTTGGACATGGGCGGCGTGGTGACGAACTGGCCGTCCTCCCAGTGCCGGCACTCGGCGCTGACTTCGCGGATATTGATCTCGGGGTTGAAGTTGGTGGCGAAGGGATAGCCATGGTCGCCGCCGTTGACGTCGATAATATCCAGCTCATTGATCTCGTCGAAATAGTGCTTGGCGAGGTAGGCGGTGAAGATGTTGGTGGCACCAGGGTCAAAGCCGCTGCCCAGGATCGCGGTCAGGCCGGCGTCGCGGAACCTGTCCTGATAGGCCCACTGCCAGTGGTACTCAAACTTGGCGGTATCCTGCGGCTCGTAGTTGGCGGTATCGAGGTAATGCACCCCTGCTGCCAGACAGGCATCCATGATGCTGAGATCCTGGTACGGCAGCGCTACATTGATCACCAGCACCGGCTGCTCGGCCTTGAGCAGCGCTGTCAGCTCGGTGACGTTGTCCGCATCCACCTGGGCGGTGCGTATCGGCCGCGAGACCTGGGCGGCAATGGCCTTGCACTTGGACTCGGTACGGCTGGCCAGCACGATCTCGCTGAACACCTCCGTCAGCTGGGCGCATTTGTGTGCGACCACGGCGCCGACGCCGCCGGCGCCGATAATCATCACTTTCGACATGTCAGTGCTCCTCTGCTGCTATCTGGTTCAGTGGTGCTCGAAGTAGGTGTAGCCCTGCAGGCTCTCGCGGAAGGCGCGCAGTATCTCCTGGCGCTCGGCCACGGAAATACGGCCGCTGCGGACCGCGCTCTCCGCCACCTGGCGGAACTGCTCCTGCATGTGCTTGGGCTCGTACTCTACATAGCTGAGCACGTCAGCGATGCTGTCGCCGTGAAACTCGCGGGCAAAGTCGAAGCTGCCGTCCGGATTGACGGCCACATTGACCACGTTGGTATCGCCAAACAGATTGTGCAGGTCGCCCAGGGTCTCCTGGTAGGCGCCCACGAGGAATACCCCAAGGATGTAGTCTTCGCTGTCACGCAGGCCGTGCAGCGGCAGGGTCGCACTGGTACCCGCGGGCAGGGAAAACTTGTCGACCTTGCCGTCGCAGTCGCAGGTGAGGTCGGCGAGCATGCCGCGGCGGCTTGGCTCTTCCTGCAGCCGGTGCAGGGGCATGATCGGAAACAGCTGCTCGATCGCCCAGATGTCGGGCAGCGACTGGAACAGGCTGAAATTGCAGTAGTAGATATCCGACAGCAGCTCGGGCAGGTTTTCCAGCTCCGGCGGCACTCGCGTCAGCTCGGGCAGCAGCACGACAATGCGCTGCAGCACCGCCAAACAGATGTCGTCAGCCAGCGCCCGTTCGCGCAGGGTCGCCTTGCCGTGCTGGAACATCTCGCGGATCTCATCGCGATAGAACAGGGCGTCGTTGTAGCACTCCTGGAAATTCTCGCGCCCCACCACATCCAGCACCTCACGGATATTGCGCAGCGTCTCATTGCACCCTTCTGGCAGCACTTCAGGGATGTGCTGGGGCTCCCAGGTCCGTACGTCCAGGACGTTGAACAGCAGCAGGGAAGAATAGGCCACGGTGGCACGGCCGGATTCAGTAACGATCACCGGGTGCGAAATGTCCAGCGGGTCGAAGATTTCGCGGATACTCTCGACGATGTTGCCGCAGTATTCTTCCAGCTGATAGTTCATGGAGTGGGTGCTGTTGGTGCGGGCGCCCTCGTAGTCCACCGCGAGGCCGCCGCCAAGATCAAGGTAGCCCATGGGTGCGCCCTCCTCCACCAGCCCGGC
>JBGTGB010000140.1:0-28414 GCA_041746975.1 Haliea sp.
GGAGTCGCCCGCCAGCAGCACGCCGCAATCGCTGTGCCACTGCTCGCCATCGAACAGGCGGGCGACGCGCAAGGCCCGGTCTGGCTGCTGGCTTGGCATGGGGTGGTCTCCTGTCCCTGTTGCGTCCGTGATCCTGGCTCCGACAGACTTGCGGGAGGCTTGGCCAGTGTTATGCTCCCGCATCCCGACGTCAATAGAGCAAGAGGTATCCCGCGCCCCGGCGCGCAGCAGCACGATGTCTGATTCCACGCTTGTTCTGGTGTTGGGTGACCAGCTGTCTTTGGCCAACCCGGCCCTTGTTGCCGCGGATCCAGCCCGCGATCTCGTGGTGCTCGCGGAGGTCGCGGAGGAAGCGGGCTACGTCCCCCATAACCGGCACAAGATTGCACTGATTTTCTCCGCCATGCGCCACTTAAGGGATCAAGTCCGCAAGCGGGGTTTCAAGGTGCGCTATTTTACCCTTGGCGACGAGATTCCCACTCTGCAGGCGGCGCTGGAACAGGCATTGAGTGAAGCTTCCTGCGCCGCAGTGCGGGTCTGCGAGCCCGGTGAATACCGCCTGCGGCAGGCGATGGCCGGCTGGGAACAGGCGCTGGGGTTGCCGGTGGAGGTGCTGGAGGACAGCCGCCATCTCGCCAGCCATGCGGAATTCCGCGCCTGGGCGAAGGGCCGCAAGCAGCTGCGCATGGAGTATTTCTACCGGGACATGCGCCGCAAGCACGGGATTTTACTGGAAGTCGACGGCCAGCCTGCCGGTGGACGGTGGAATTTCGACCAGGAAAATAGAGGGGGTTGGCGTGGGCAGGAGTCTATTCCCGAGCGGCGCCAGCTATTGCGAGACGAGTGTACACGAGCGGTCCTGGCTGAGGTCGGCGCCGCCTTTCCGGACAACCCCGGGGACCTCGAGCAGTTCAACTACGCCTGCACCGCGGCCGAAGCCATAATCGAGTTCGACTGGTTCTGCCGCCATGCGCTGCCCAACTTCGGCGGCTACCAGGACGCGCTGGTGGAAGAATCGCCCTGGGTGTTCCACAGCAAAATATCCATGTACCTCAATATCGGCTTGCTGGAGCCGCTGCCCCTGTGTGAACAGGTTGAGCAGGCCTGGCGCAATGGCGACTGCAGCCTCGCCGCCGCAGAGGGCTTCATCCGCCAGATCCTGGGCTGGCGCGAGTATGTGCGTGGCGTCTACTGGCTCACCATGCCGGAGTACAAGACGCGCAATACCTTTGCCGCCGGGGAACCGCTGCCGGCGTTCTTCTGGACCGGTGACACCGAATTGCGCTGCCTGCAGCGGGCGCTGCGCCAGACCCTGGACCTCGGTTACGCCCACCATATCCAGCGCCTGATGGTGGTCGGCAATTTCTGCCTGTTGGCGGGGCTGGATGTGGAGGCGGTCTGTGACTGGTATCTGGCGGTGTACGTGGACGCCTTCGAGTGGGTGGAGTTGCCCAATACCCTGGGCATGGCGCTGCACGCAGATGACGGGCTGATGGCCAGCAAGCCCTATGCCGCCAGCGGAAAGTACATCCAGCGCCAGGGCAATCACTGCAAGGAGTGCCAGTACAGTCCGGCAAAGATGACCGGGGAAGGGGCCTGCCCGTTCAACTCGCTGTACTGGCGGTTCATTGATCGCCACCTGGAGTATCTTTCCGCAAATCCCCGCATGGGGCTGATTACCGCCAAGTGGCGCAAGCGCGCGCCAGCCGAACGCAAGGCGATTACCGATTGGGCGGATCGCAGCCTGGCTCAGTTGCTGGCAGAGGCCAGTCCGCGGCATCGGTGACATACAGCGGCTGGGGCGGGCGATTGCCGCCCCACTTGGCGGTGAAGATACCGTCCGGGTCGTGTTCCGCGGCCTGTTTCTGCAGGTTGAAGTGGCGCCCGCCGCGGGGGTCGCAGCCGACTCCTGCGATGTACTGCCAGTTGCCGTAGTTGCTGCCAACGTCGTAGTCGATCAGGTGCTTTTCGAAAAAGGCGGCGCCATAGCGCCAGTCCAGCCCCAGCTCGTGGATCAGACAGCTGGCGCTGATCTGGCGCCCGCGATTGCTCATCCAGCCTGTGGCCAGTAGCTGTCGCTGCAGGGCGTTGACCAGCGGATAGTCGGTATCGCCCTGGCACCAGCGGGCGAAGGCCCGCGGATCAAACGTGCAGAAGCGGTGCTTGCGGCCGTTACCCAGGCCGCGGAAGCGAAACAGGCGCGGGCCATCCAGCAGTGCCCGCCAGTGGAAGTACTCCCGCCACAGCAGCTCAAGGTAAAGCCACTCGGTGGATTCATTGCGCAATCGCTGTTGCTCGAAGGCGGACAGGGTATGGGCGACCTCCCGTGGCGACAGTGCGCCGCTGGCGAGCCAGGGCGACAGGGTACTGGAACCGCTCAAGGGATCGAGGCAGTTGCGGGTCAGCTTGTACTCGGCAACGCGCTCTTCACCAAAGGTAAACTGCTGCAGCCGCCGGTGGCCGGCCCGGCTGCCGCCGCGCAGGGGCAGTGAGGGATCTGGAGCGACGTCCGCCGTCGGCAGCGCGGGGAAAACGACCCCCGCTGGGGGCGGTGGCAAAATTTCCGGTGCGGGCAGTGGTGCAGCCACAGAAAGGTGCTCGACCGCGTGCCGGAATGGCGTGAACTGTGGGGGCAGCTCTTCCAGGGTAAAGGGCAGCATCTGGCGCTGAAACAAGGTGTTGCCACCGTGTACCTGCAGGGGTACTGGCAGCTGCTCGCGCAGTATATCCAGCTGCCGCGTCTCGTAGTCCCCCGGACAGCGGCTGGTGCCGACCCGCTCGATTCGCCATTGCCTTACCAGCGCCTGTAGCAGCTGCTCGGGGTGGCCTTCAAGGAACAACAGTTCCTGCCCCAGCGCCTGCAGCTTCTGGCGCAATTCCAGAAGATGCTCCAGCTGCATGCGTCGGCGCTGTGCGCCGATGCCCCGGAGATTGCACCAGGGACGGGGCTCCTGCCAGATATAGACGAGCAGAAGCTCCGACGCCGCCGCGTGGGCCAAGAGCCCTGGGTTGTCCTGCAGCCGCAGGTCCTGTTGTAGCCAGTAGAGTTCGCGCATGGGGTCATTGTAGTGGAATCTGGAAGGGGTACGCAGAGGCGAGCCCGACAGATCGCGAACGCAGATCGCGAACGCTGGCGCGACGGCCGGAGCTGGTATACGCTGCCGCGCATTAATGTGCCATTTCCCGGAGCCCTGATGAGTCTCGAAAACGCCCTGCTGCAACCCTTCGATCTAGGCAACCTCAGCCTGCGCAACCGCGTTGTCATGGCGCCAATGACCCGCAATTTCTCTCCCGGTAATGTGCCGGGGGATAATGTGGTGGAGTACTATCGACGGCGCGCGGCGGGCGGTACCGGCCTGATTATTACCGAGGGCACCTGCGTCGGGCATATCGCCGCGAGCGGTTACCCGGACGTCCCCTATTTTCACGGTGAGGAGCGGCTCGCGGGCTGGCGCCGGGTGGCGGCGGCCGTGCACGCCGAGGGCGGCAAGATCGCCCCGCAACTGTGGCATGTTGGTGGCATGCGCAAGGCCGGGGTGCCGCCGGAAGGCGATGTGCCTGGCTACTCGCCTTCCGGCATGAACCTGCCGGGCAAGGTGAACCGCCATGTCATGAGTCAACAGGATATCGACGATGTAGTAGCCGCCTTTGCACGGGCGGCTGCGGACGCGCGCGCCTGCGGGTTCGACGCCGTGGAGTTGCATGGTGCCCACGGCTACCTGATCGACCAGTTCTTCTGGGAGGGCACCAACCAGCGCGAGGATGCCTACGGTGGCTCAATGGCCGACCGGGGCCGCTTTGCGGTGGAAATCATCACTGCGGTCCGCGCCGCTGTTGGCCCCGACTTTCCGGTTGTTTTCCGGTTCTCCCAGTGGAAGCAGCAGGATTTCAGCGCACGCCTGGCGCATACACCGGAGGAACTGGAGGCATTCCTTGCACCCCTGAGTGCCGCAGGGGTGGATATTTTCCACTGCTCGACCCGTCGCTTCTGGGACCCGGAGTTCGAGGGCTCTGCACTGAATCTTGCCGGTTGGACAAAAAAGCTTACGGGCAAGCCGACCATTACGGTGGGCAGTGTCGGGCTCGATGTCGACTTTATCCCTGAGCCCGGGAATTCCACCTTTCGCGAGGCGGATCCGGCCGGCCTGGATAAATTGCTGCGACGTCTGCAGGCCGGTGAATTCGACCTCGTGGCTGTAGGGCGCGCCCTGATCGCCAACCCGGACTGGGTGGAGCTGGTGCGGTCGAATGCGCTGCCGAAGATGAAAGCGTTCCGCAAGGAAGACCTTGCGACTCTGGCCTGACAGGGGGCGGTATGTACAAGACCATTGTTGTTGTTGATAAAGAAGACCCGCGGCTGGCCACCGACGCACTCGAGGTCATTTCCTTCGAGCGCTATCTGGTGGATTTTCCCAAGCGCAATGAGCCCAAGACCCGGCTGATCAATCTCTGCGATACCGAGTACTACCTCAGCCGCGGCTACTACTGCTCCCTGCTGGCCGAGGCGCGTCAGCACAAGGTCCTGCCCAGCGTCAGCACGATCAATGATCTGCGCGACCTTACCCTGGGCCCCGACGATGACACCAACCTGGCGGCCTTCTCTCCCGACCCTCTGCAGGAAGGGGAGTCGCGGGAATTCCTCGCGTACTTCGGCTGGACCGAAGACGCGCGTCTGCGGCATCCGGTGCGGCGCCTGTTCGAGCGCTATCCCGCTCCCATTCTCTGTTTCATTCTTTCCAGGGAAGCCGGCGGTCTGCGCCTGAGCGTACGGCGCCACGGCTACAACCGGCTGGCTGAGCGCGAGCGGGAGCTGTTCCAGCAACGGCTGCAGACTTTTACCGAGAAGGTCTGGCGCAGCTCCGGCTCGCGCAAGCAGCTGCGCTGGGATCTGGCCATCCTGGTCAACCCCGACGAGGCCATTCCTCCCAGCGACGCAGAGGCGATCAAGCGCTTTATCAAGGCCGCGGCCAAGGTCGGCATGCAAGCGGAAACCATTACCGCCGGACAGGCATCCCAGATCGCCCAGTATGATGCGTTGTTCATCCGCGAAACCACCGCCATTGATCACCACACCTATCGCCTGGCGCGCAAGGCTGAGCGGGAAGGCCTGGTGGTGATCGATGATTCCAACTCTATCCTGCGCTGCTGCAACAAGGTGTTCCTGCACGATGCCTTCAGCTATCACCGGGTGCCATCGTTGAAGACCCGCACGGTCATTGGCGTTTCCGAGGCTGAGCTGGACGAGATTGAGGCCCAGTTCTCCTACCCCTGCGTGCTGAAAATGCCAGAGGGCGCTTTCTCCAAGGGTATCTACAAGGTGACCGACCGCGCCGAGCTGGCCTCCCGCCTGCGGGAACTGTTGAGTGACACCGCACTGGTACTGGTACAGGAGTTCATGTACACGGATTTCGACTGGCGGGTGGGTGTGCTCGCCGGGCGCGCCATCTACGCCTGCCGCTACCACATGGCCCGGGATCACTGGCAGATTTACAACCACGGCGCCAAACGTTTCGCTGCCGGCGGGTTTGAAACCTTGCCTACCTTCGAAGTGCCCAAGGTGGTGCTGGATGCGGCACTGAAGGCCTGCAAGGTGGTTGGCAAGGGTCTGTACGGGGTCGATATCAAGCAGAAGGGGCAGCAGGTTTACGTCATGGAAGTCAACGACAATCCCAGTATCGAACATGGGGTAGAGGACGCCTACCTGGGCAAGGAGCTGTATATGCTGATCATGGCGGAATTCCACCAGCGCCTGGAGCAGCGCGGCCGGTGAGCGCCCTGGTCGCGCAGTTGAATGTGGAGCTTACCGTGGGCGATGACCAGTTGTTTGCAAGCATCGCCGGGGATCTGCGCGAGCGCGGATTCACGGTCTGCCCCAATGCCCTGCCCGGGGCCCTGGGGGACGCTTTGCAGGCTCACCTGGCACAGATGAACAGCGAGCGCTTCACCCGCGCCGGGGTTGGCCGCCAGGAGGCCCGCACCCTGAATGACTTCGTCCGCACCGACGAAATCTGCTGGATCAACGGTGAATCCGCAGCCGGCCGTGACTGGCTGGACTGGGCGGCCAGATTGCAGCGGTTTCTGAATCACGAGCTGCTGTTGGGGCTGTTTTCTTTCGAGAGCCACTTTGCCCATTACGGCCCCGGCGACTTCTATCGCAAGCATCTGGATGCCTTTCGCGGGGAGGCCAATCGCGTTCTGTCCCTGGTGGTCTACCTGAACTCTGACTGGCAGCTGGCGGATGGGGGCGAGCTGGTCCTTTACGACGGTGACGACGAGGGCGGCAGGCGCAAGGTACTGCCGGGCCTGGGTACCATAGTCCTGTTTCTGAGCGAGGAGTTCCCCCACGAGGTGTTGCCGGCCCGCCGCGACCGCTACTCCATTGCCGGCTGGTTCCGGGTCAACCAGTCCACCGGCCAGCGGGTAGATCCCCCACGCTAGTCGGGATCGATAACGCCAGCCCGCCGTAAAAACTCCCGCAGAGGCTCGATCTCGGCGGCGTAATGGCGCCAACGTTGCACGCTGTCGCGATAGATGCCGCGCCGAACCTGTACGGCGCTGGCCGTGGCGACCGCCTCCCGCCGCTGTTGGAACTCCAGGCAGCCGGGCTCCCAGGGCAGTTCACACCAGTCCAGCAGTCGTTGCGTCTCGGCCTCGGGCTTGGCAACCAGCTGCTCATAGCTGACCTCCAGTAGCCCGCCGGGCAGTACCGCCTGCCAGTGGCGGATGAGCCGGTCGAAGGCGAGGTAGTAGCGGCCACAGTCCAGCAGATCCAGGGCATAACGATAGTAGGGAAAGTTGCTGGCAAATTGCTGCCGATAGTTGCTTACGCAGGTATCCAGCGGATCCCGGCGCAGGCAGATGAAGCGGGCGCCGGGCAGGGCGCGCCGGATCAGGCCCAGGTAGGCAAAATTCAGCGGCAGCTTGTCGATGAAATGGTCGCGCTGGCCGGTGCGGGGGCGGGTGCTTTCCAGATACTGCCTCCCCAGGGTTGCCGGGTCCAGCCCCAGTCCCGCACGCAGGGTCGCGGTGTTGAGGACCTCGCCGCCGGGTGTGGCGGCCAGGCGTTTGACGGCCAGGGGAAAGTGCGGCAATTCACCGGCGGCGAAGACCCGGCTATGGCCGCCGAGAATCCGTTCCACCAGGGTGGTGCCGGTGCGCGGCATACCGACGACAAAGATCGGCTCGCTGCTGTTCACGCCCGCCGCGGCATCGGCAAAGCTGGCACGATCAAACAATATCTCAATAGATTCCAATAGCGCCTCATCTGCCGCTACATCGTGGGGCTGCTCCCGGCGCAGGCGCGCTTTTGTCCATCGTAGCGCCTCGAAGGACCCGGCGTAATCGCCCAGGTCTTCACGTTCCTTGGCGATGGCGTGGCCGAGGCTGAGCTGTTCCTCCGCGCTACTGACTTGCTCTCGCAGGGGCACCAGGCGTTCCAGGTGGTGGCTATTGGGGTGCTGGTGGCGCAGCTGTGCCAGGGCGGCGTGGGCCCGGAAGTGCAGTGGCTGGAGTTCGATCGCCCGTTCCAGCGCCTGCTCTGCGGTGTCAAACGCCCCGCAAAACTGGGCACATGCGGCCAGGTTGAAATGGAGGTCCGCCTGCCACTCCCGGCTCAGCCCCGCACCGGAACCGCCTTCCAGCAGGGATCTGGCGGCTTGAAAGCAGACCAGGGCGCGCTCCTGTTCGCCTGCGTGGCTGAACACGCCGCCCAGGGTATTCCAGGTGGTAACCCGCGTTGGATCCAGCGCCAGACCGCGCTCAGCGGCAACCAGTGCCTCCCGGTGCCGACGCAGGGCGATAAGGATTTTACCGGCCTCGGCGGTGTAGTCCGGATTGTCCGGAGCCAGTGCCTGGGCGCGGGAGAAAATTTCCAGTGCCTGCTCGCGCCTGCCGTTGTCGGCGGCAATCACACCGCAGAGGAACCAGGCGTCCGCGTGTCCGGGTTCGGCCCGCAGAATCTGCAGGCACAGGGCATGCGCATCGCGCGGGCGGCCCTGCTGCAGGGCCAGTTCCGCCTCGCGGTGGAGTGCCACTGTCGGCGGCGTGGTCAGAACCGGTAGACCACCCGCAGACCGGTCTGGCGCGGCCGGTTCACGTTCTTGAAGTAGCGCCGCAGGTCGACGCCACTGACGTCGCGGATAAAGCTGGCGTCCTGGCGCACCGAGGTCTCGGCGTACTTGTCGAACACGTTGTCGGCGTACAGGGTGACGGTCCACTCGTCCTTGAACCAGGTCGCCGACACGTTGTGCAGTGCATAGCCGGGCAGGGTCTCGCCATTGTTGCGTTCGCCGACCTTGGTGAGGACATCGCCGGTGGCGGTCATCGACCAGTCGAAATCCAGCTCGCTGCCATTGGCCAGGGGGACCGCATAGTTCAGCGCCAGGCTACCCTGGTGCTCGGCTGTTCCCGCCAGGCGGTCGCCGTCGAAGGCGTCGGCGCCATCGACCAGCCCGGGTGCGTCCTCCGCGAGCGCGGCATCGGTGTAGGCATAGGACCCCATCAGGGAGATGCGCTCACTGAGCAGCCACTGGCCGGCCATTTCGACACCCTGGCTGCGGGCGGAGTTGCCGTTGCTGACTATCGGCAGGCCGCCGTTGGCGGTGACGTCCGCGACCTGGATATCCTCCCAGTCGATATAGAAAAGAGAGGCGTTGAAGATCAGCGTGTCCCCGAACTGGGAGTGCAGGCCGAGTTCGTAGTTCACTGTCTTGTCGGGCTCAATCAGAACCTCGTCCGGCAGTGCGCAGACGTTCTGGACCCCGGGCGGGAGCGGGTCAGGGCATTCGGGTACCGAATTGAGACCGCCGATGCGGTAGCCCTCACTGATGGTGAAAAATACCATGATGTCATCAGTGAAGTTATACGAGGTATTGAACTTGAACAGGCTGCCGTCGTCTTTGATGCTGTTGGCCTGCACCGCCGGGTCGATCAGGTCCGGGGGCGCGCCGAAGAACACGGTGTTCAGCAGCGGCAGGTCAAAGCCGGTGGCGACATCATTTTCGTATTCGAAATAGCGCGCCCCGATTGTCACCTGCCAGGCCTCGGTAATCTGATAGCCAATCTCGCCGAATACGGCCTTCTCGGTCAATTCGTTGAAAGTTTCCTGATAGTACTCCAGGGCATCCGGGCGCAGCTGTACGCCTCCGAAGTTGTCCACCGCAAACTGGTCGAAGCCCGGGGTGAATTCCTGCGACAGGGCATCCCCTTCGAACTTGTTGTAGAACAGCCCGGCAATCCAGGTCAGGGGGCCGTCTCCGGTAGACACCAGGCGGAGCTCCTGGTTGAAGCGGTCTTCCTCCGCGTCTTCCCGGGTGAAGGCGGCGAAGGCCGGGAACGCTTCGTAGCCGTACTCAAAGTTGAGCAAGAGATCGGTCTGGTCGCGCTGGCCCTGCTCCTCGTAGCGGGTGACCCCGGTGGCTGAGGTCAGCTCCGCGAAGCCCAGGTCGGCGACCAGCTCGAGGGCCAGCAGCTGGTTTTCCCGCTCGTTCGGTTCCAGATAGCGGTGGGCGGATTCATACTTGCCGGTGCCGAAGGCCTCACGATGGTTTATCTGCCGCGCGCCGACGTCCATGTTCTGGTAATAGTAGGTCAGAGTGGCATCCAGCCAGTCGCCGGTGTACCCCAGGGCAATGCGTCCGGAGACGGTTTCTTCGGTGTTCGCGTCCGCCTGCCGGCGCAGATTGCTGTTGACCGCCTCCGGGTCGGAAAAATCTGGCTGCGCCAGCGATACGCCTGGTTCGCGAACGAGGAAGTTGTAGTCGATAAAACCCGGGTCATCGACTACGTCCACCGAGGCGCGCAGTGCCAGTCTGTTCTCTAGCAGCGGAACGTTGATGGTCAGGCCACCCTCAAGCCCCTGGTCGGAGGACTGGCTGAGATCATAGAGTTCCCCGCGCAGTTCCAGAGCGAAGGCTTCGGAGTCGGGCTTGCGGGGAATGAAGCGTACCGCTCCCCCGAGGGTGCCGGCGCCATAGAGCGTGCCCTGGGGCCCGATCAGGACCTCCACCCGCTCCATGTCGTTGAGCTTGAGATCGATGTACAGAGGAATTTCGCCGACGTAGGTGGCGACGGTATCGCCGCCGCTGTTATTGAGGAATTCCGAGGCGTTGAGGGAATCCACGTTCAGGCCCCGGACTGTCAGAATGTTGCCGCCGCGAGCACCCTGGTCGACCACCGTCATCCCCGGCACCCGGCGCGATATCTCCGAAAGGTTGGTCAGGCGTTCGCGCTCTATCATGTCGGCGGAGAGTGCGGTGATATTGATCGGGATGTCCTGGACAGATTCAGCGCGCCGCGTCGCGGTGACGACAACCTGTTCCAGGGTGGGCTGCTGGGCGAGGGCGGTGACTGGCTGGACGGTGGCAGCAACGGCCACCGAGAGGGCGCTGGCCCGGAACAGACTCTGCGTATTCATATTCTGGTTCCCCGTTGTGCTGCTCAATGGGCGGGACGTATGCCCACCTTCAATGTCCTGCATGCAAAAAATATTCCACACCTCCGCCTGTGCCGGCAATGACGCCGCCGCCGTACCCTGCCAGGAAATCATCCCAATCCGCGGCGGCAGGCTCAAGACTGGATGCGGTGAACATTGTCTCTGTTGCGAC
Source organism: Haliea sp. (assembly GCA_041746975.1). Taxonomy (GTDB): domain Bacteria; phylum Pseudomonadota; class Gammaproteobacteria; order Pseudomonadales; family Halieaceae; genus Haliea. Next base: position 10,605 of record JBGTGB010000140.1, read on the forward strand.
GAATGGCGGTCCTTGCTGTCGCGCGCGCACCGCACTGGTGCAATGCCGCCCGGGAAAGGGTCACGGAAGCGATCGGCGAGTTTCGCGGCGCGCCATTGGACGCCAACAGTATGCGGGTCTAAGCTGTCTCTGGCTGACAGCGGAGGCCGGGGCCGGCATCGAGAAGACTGCAGCACCAACAGGGAGAACAACAATGGTGAGTACACACCAGGCGGATGACCTCAGTAATTTCCTGGCGGGCGTGGACCGTCGCAATCCGGGGGAGCCAGAATTCCTGCAGGCGGTGCAGGAGGTGGCGATGGATATCATTCCCTACATCGCCGACAAGCCCATCTACAAAGACCTGATGATTCTGGAGCGGATGACCGAACCGGATCGCATTGTGACCTTCCGCGTGGTGTGGGAGGACGATGATGGTAACGTCAGGGTCAATCGCGGTTTCCGCGTGCAACAGAACAATGCCATCGGCCCCTACAAGGGCGGCATACGTTTCCACCCCACGGTCAATCAGTCGGTGCTGAAATTCCTCGCCTTCGAGCAGGTGTTCAAGAACAGCCTCACCGGTCTGCCCATGGGTGGTGGCAAGGGCGGGGCCGACTTTAATCCCAAGGGCAAGAGCGACCGCGAGGTCATGCGCTTCTGCCAGGCTTTCATGACCGAGCTCAGCAAGCACATCGGTCCCAACACCGACGTGCCCGCCGGCGACATCGGGGTAGGTGCCCGCGAGGTGGGCTACATGTTCGGGCAGTACAAGCGCCTGATGAACCGTTTCGAAGGCGTGCTGACCGGCAAGGCACTTGAATTTGGCGGCAGCCGCATTCGTCCTGAAGCCACCGGCTATGGGACCGTCTACATGATGGAAGAGATGCTGGCGCACCACAAGGAGAGCATCGAGGGACGCAGCTGTGCAGTCTCGGGTTCAGGGAACGTAGCTACCTACTGCGCAGAGAAGCTGATCGAGCTGGGCGCCAAGGTGATCACCCTGTCTGATTCCGCAGGGTTTATCCACGTTCCGGAAGGGATAACACATGACCAGCTGATGTGGGTCATGGAGCTGAAAAACAAGCGTCGGGGGCGTATAGAGGAATTTGTACGTGAGTTTGGTGGTGAGTATTTCGAGGGCGAACGGCCCTGGAACGTGCCCTGTGAACTGGCGTTTCCCTGCGCGACCCAGAACGAGATTGAAAAGTCCGATGCAGAGAGGCTGATCAGTAACGGCTGCCGCGCCATTGCCGAGGGGGCCAATATGCCCACGACGCCTGAGGCTATCAAGGTTATCCAGGGCAAAAAGGAACTCCTGCACTCCCCGTCAAAGGCGGCCAATGCCGGCGGCGTGGCGGTGTCGGGCCTGGAAATGAGCCAGAACAGCCTGCGGCTGCAGTGGAGCCGCGGCGAGGTGGACGATCATCTGCACAAGATCATTCGCGGCATTCATGACCAGTGCGTGGAGTTCGGCACCGCTGCCGACGGCCATGTTGACTACTTTAAGGGCGCCAACGTGGCCGGCTTCAATAAGGTCGCTTCGGCCATGATCGCCTACGGTGTGATGTAGTCAGTCCTCCAGCCTGGGCACTGCGGCCAGCAGTGCCCGGGTGTAGGGGTGCTGCGGGGCGGTCAGGATCTGCTCCGCGGTGCCCTGTTCCACCAGTTTCCCCATTTGCATGACGCCGACCTTGTGCGCCAGGGTGGGTACGATCGACAGGTCGTGGGTGATAAACAGGTAGGACACTCCAAACTCCCGCTGCAGTTCCGCCAGCAGCTCCAGCACCTCGGCACGAATGGATACATCCAGGGCACTGGTCGGTTCATCGCAGATGATCAGTTGTGGATCTACCGCCAGGGCCCGCGCTATCGCAATTCGCTGCAGCTGACCGCCGGAGAACTCGTGCGGGTAGCGGCGAACGTGTTCGGCGCCCAGCTGTACCCGTTCCAGAAGTCCCTTGATGCGGGCATTGCGCGCCTCCTCTGACAGCGCCAGGCCAAGGCTGATCATGCCTTCGGCGATGATGTCGCCGACAGTCATGCGCGGGTTCATCGAGGAGAAGGGATTCTGAAAAATCACCTGGATCTGCCTGCGATAAGGCAGCATGGCGCTGCGGCCTATGCCCTGTATGGCTTCGCCCCGGAACAGGATTTCGCCGCCGGCGATTTCTTCCAGATTGAGGATCGCCCGGCCCAGGGTGGACTTGCCGCTGCCGGACTCGCCCACCAGGGCGAAAGTCTCGCCGCGGCCAATGGCCAGGGAGACGCCGTCCACGGCCCGGGTATGGTCGACGGTACGCTGCAGCAAACCCTTGCGGATGGGGAAGTGTACCTTGACGTCCTTTAGCACCAGCAGTGGTTCTTCAGCTGCTGCCGCGCGGAAGTGGCCGAGGTCCGGCAGCGCTTCGATAAGCCTGCGGCTGTAGTCCTGCTGAGGATTGTGGAAGAACTGGTCGACGCTGGCGCGCTCAATCAATTCACCGCGATACATCACCGCTACCTCATCCGCGGTGTTCTTCACTACACCCATATCGTGAGTGATCAGCAACACCGCCAGCTGGCGCGAGCGGGTCAGCTCGCGGATCAGGTTCAGCACCTGCAGCTGGATGGTGACATCGAGCGCCGTAGTGGGCTCGTCGGCAATCAACACGTCCGGTTCACAGGCCAGGGCCATGGCGATCATGACCCGCTGCTGCTGGCCACCGGATAGTTGGTGCGGAAAAAAGCTGAAGCGTTGGTCCGGGTCGGGGATGCCGACTTCGGTGAACAACTGGATCACGCGCTGGCGCAGGGCGGCGCCCCGCAGCGGAGTGTGCAGCTTCAGGGTCTCGGCCACCTGAGCACCCACGGTTTGCACCGGGTTCAGCGCGCTCATCGCGTTCTGGAAGATCATCGCCACCTTGCGGCCGCGTATCTCCTGCATCCGCGCCTCGGACAGGGCGAACAGGTCCGTGCCCTCGACATCGACGCTGCCGGCGCTGATTTTCAGGGCATCGGGCAGCAGACGCATGGCCGCCAGCGAACTGACGGACTTGCCGCTGCCGGACTCGCCGACCAGGGCGAAAATGTGCCCGGCCCTGAGTTCAAAGCTGACGTCTCTGACGATAGGCTCGCCGCTCTCGGCGAGGATCACGGTGAGGCCGCTGACCCGCATGCAGACGCTCCCGGCCGCCTGCCGCTGATTGGGGGCGCTCATGTCTCCACCCTCCGCAGGCTGGTGCGGGGGTCGAAGGCGTCACGGACCAGATCCGAAAACAGGTTCGCCGCCAGCACCAGCGCGAACATGAAGAAGAAGGCTCCGGTGAGTGTCCACCAGATGGTCGGCTCCCGCGACAGTTCGGAGCGAGCGCCGTTGATCATGTTGCCCCAGCTGCCCATGGAGGGATCCACACCGACCCCGATATAGGACAGCACCGCCTCCGCCAGCACCAGGGCGCTGAACTCCAGGACAAAGGTTATAAGGATGATGTGTACGACATTGGGCAGCACGTGCCGGGCCAGGATGCGGGTGTGGCTGACACCGAAGGCGTGGGCGGCCTGCACGTAGCCCAGCTGGCTGATCTTCAGGGTTTCCGCCCGGATCAGGCGGCACAGGGTGGACCAGCTGGTGACCCCGAGAATAAAGCACAGGGCGATGAATTTGGCGTCCGCCTTCTCCATGCCGACGGCAAAGAAATCCGGGTTGAGATCGATGTAGACCTGGAACAGCAGCACCGAGGCGGCAATCAGCAGGATCCCCGGGATGGAGCTCAGGGTGGTGTAGAGGTACTGCACCACGTCGTCTACCCAGCCCTTGAAGTAGCCGGCCATGACGCCCAGGGTCACCGCAATCGGCAGCATGATCAGGGTTGCAAGAGTGCCCAGCAGCACCCCGGTGCGGATCCCCTTCAGCGACTGGTAGAGGACGTCGGCGCCGCCCAGGTCGGTGCCGAGAACGTGGTAGTAGCGGCTGAGGCTGACCAGCCAGACGCCGCCGCAGATGATGATGCCCTGGGTCAGCCAGGAGGCGTGCCAGGGGTAGCGGCTGCGGCGCAGCAGCAGCCACTGGGGTACGATGATCAGTGCCGACAGCAGCAGGCCCCAGAGCAGGGCGGTGAAAGTCTTGCCCAGCACATCCGCGCCGCGCTGGGACGGGTCGTCCAGATGCTGTCCGGCGTGGCGCAGGGGCGGGTAGTCGCGGATGTCTTCGCCTGCGGCATCCTTGAGGTTTTCCTTCTCAAAAGAGATCAGGGCGAAAGGTGCCGAATAGGTGCGCTCGAAGCGGTCTCCCATGCCCCCGGTCAGCAGGTCAAAGACGCTGCTGACCTTGTTGTCGTAGAACACCTCCTCGACTGCGACGCCTTCCGGATTCTCCAGGGCGCGGCGAAAGTGCAGGGAGTCGAGCAGGGCGACCGTGATATAGGCGGCAATGACGGTGAAGGTGATCATGCCCAGTTTCGAGCTGAACACTTCCGCCCAGCGCTCGCGGGTCTGCGGGTCCTCGCGCAGCCGATAGAAGAAAAAGGCCAGCGCGATCACCAGCAGGTAGATCAGGGCGTCGGACCAGAGAATCACGGGTTTCATCAGCGCCATGCCCTCAGGACAGCCGCACCCGGGGATCAGCCCAGGTGTAGGAGATGTCGGTCAGCAGCAGTCCCAGGATATAGAGCACGGAGCCGATGAAAACCATGCTCCGCACGATGGCGAAATCCTGGGAGTTGATGGCATCCAGCATGTAGCTGCCCAGGCCGGGAATGCCGAAGAACGACTCGATCAGCAGGCTGCCCATGAACAGGGAGGGGATCAGCACTACGACCCCGGTCAGGATGGGGATCAACGCATTGGGCAGGATATGCCGGAACAGGATGGTGAGCTCGCTGCAGCCCTTCGCCCGGGCGGTGCGCACATAGTCCTGGTTGGCCTCCTCCAGGAACAGGGTACGGTACCAGCGCGCCCCGGCGCCGATGCCGGCGACCACTCCCACCAGCACTGGCAGGATCAGGAATTTCCACACCTGGCCCTCGGTGTGGAAGCCGGAAATGGGCACCAGGCGCCAGGTCTTGGCAATCAGGAACTGGCCGCCGATGATGTAGAACAGGTAGGAAATCGACATCAGCGCCACGAACAGGAATACGGCGCCGCGATCCAGCCGGGTGCCGTGGAACATCACCACCATCAGCGCCACGCAGATGTTGACGCCGATGCCGACCAGGAACGTGGGCAGGGCCACGGCCAGGCTGGGCCACATGCGGGAGGCGACATCGGTGGTGATGTCGCGTCCACTCTCCGAGCGGCCGAAGTCAAAGACGAACAGGCGCAGGGACTTGTCAAAGAAGATGGTGTCGGTAAGCCGGGTTACCCCTGCGGCGTCCGGGTTCAGGAATAGCGGCTTGTCATAGCCGTTCTTCTGCTTCCAGTTCGCTATGGCTTCGGGGGTGACGTACTTGTCGCCAAGCTGGGACACGGCCATGTCATCAGGTGAGTTGACCACGAAGAACAGGGTAAAAGTCAGCAGGTTGACTCCCACCAGGATCGGAATGGCGTACAGCAGACGGCGAACAATGTAGGCGAACATAGAAGGATACCGTTATTGGCGCGCAGTCGCGGTGAGGCGGCGGCGGTAGGCGATTATTCCCGGCAGCAGCAGCGCGATCACCAGCAGCGCTCCAGCGTATAGGGGCCAGGTCACTGGCTGGTTCCACTCGGCGCGCTTCTGCTCGCGCAGCGCTTCGTCGATGCGGACGTACTTGAGCGTGTTCTTGGAGATTCCGTGGCGCTTGTTGTTGTGCACCCAGCTGTTATTCAGATAGATGTCCTTGGGGTAGAAGCCATAGAGCCAGACTGCATCCCTGCGGAACAGCTCTACCATCTGCGCGACTATTGCGTCGCGCTCTTCACCCGGTGGCAGCACCCGCATGGTACGGAACAATTCATCGTACTCTTCCGACTCGTAGTTGGAGTTGTTGGCGCCGTCGCATTTGCAGATCAGCGGACTCTCCGGGCCGAACAGCAGGAACAGGAAGTTCTCCGGGTCGGGGTAATCCGCCAGCCAGCCGTGGGAGAAAATCTGGGTGTTGCCGGTGAGCAATTTTTCCCGGGTCCGGTTCCAGTCCGCTGGGCGGTACTCTACCTGCACGCCGATGCGGGCGAAGGCGCGATCGATCCAGTTCATGCTGGTGTTGGAGATGGCCTGACTCTGCACATCGATGAAGATCTTCAGCGGCTCCCCGGTGCGGGCGTCGCGGCCGTTGGGGTAGCCCGCCTCCACCAGCAACTGGCGTGCGTGCGCGATCGATTTGCGCCGTGGCTCGCCGTCTACCCAGTCATAGACATAGGGGTTGATGCCCGCCTGGCCTTCGACGTACCCCGGGATACCGGGCGGGATGGGCATGTGGGCGGCAATGCCATTGCCCTTGTAGAAGATGTTCAGGTATTCCTCGGTGTCAAAAGCAATCTGCAGTGCCCGGCGTAGCTTGCGCTTTTCCTCGCTGTAGCCACCGACCACCGGGTCGCGCATGTTGAAGCCGTAGTAGTAGAGCCCCGGCTTCACATCCGGCGATACGCCGATGTTGCGATCCTCCATCTCTGCACTCAGTTCCACGCCGTCAGGCCCCACGACGAAGGCCTGGTCAAACACCCGGTTGGTATTGCCGTGGGTTTCCCCGGAGCGGTCGTAGTAGCCCTGCAGGAATTTGGTCCACAGGGACAGAACCTCCTTCTCCAGGCGGAACACCCCCCGGTCCACCAGCGGCAGGCGCTTGCCGGCGTCCTCCAGCAGGCCCTGTTCGGCGTCGCCAGCTTCGCCCTCGTCGGGGTAGTAGTCCTCGCGGAAGTTGGGATTGCGCTCGAGCACGATCTCGCTGTTGGGGTCGTTCTTCACCATCATGAACGGACCACTGCCCACCGGCCACCAGTCCAGGGTCAGGTTGCGGTCGATAAAGCCCGGATTGCGGAAAAAGCGGTCCACTTCCGGAGGGATGGGAGCAAAGAAGTGCATCGCCAGCCAGTAGCTGAACTGGGGGTAGCGGCCCTTGATGGTGATGTCGAATGTGCGTTCGTCGATCACCTGCAGCCCCTGCATCGGATACTGGTCGAGATCCAGCCAGCCATCCCGCTCAATGTCCTGCAGCTGGCTTGAGAACTCCTCCATGCCGACGATGTACTGGGCCATGAAACCGAGCATGGGCGAGCCGTTGAAGGGGTCGGCCAGACGCTTGATCGCGTAGATGTAGTCATTGGCCTGAACAGGGCGCGAGCCCGTATGGGGAAAATCGCCGATCTGGCTGAAACTGCGCCCTTCCCGCGGATCGCTGAACAGGTAGCGGGGCGCCCCGTTATCGTCCAGTGCAAACGCCGGATGCGGCTGGTAGCGAGCGTCTGCGCGTACGGTCAATCGATAGCGGGAAGACGCCACTTCCTCACGCTCGGGATCAATTTCCTCACCGTCGGCGTTCAGGTAGATGATTTGCGGGAAATCCTCGGCACCCAGGGGAATAAGCTCATAGGGGCGTTTGAGGAAGTGGTAGCCCATGGGGGGCTCGTAAATCTGCATCAGGATCAGGGATTCATCCGAGGCATAGGAAATGGCCGGATCCAGGTGCTTCGGCGGCGCCGGCGAAATCATCGACTGGTAGGTTACCAGGCCTTCAGGCGCGGGCGGGTTGGGGTTGTTCCAGGGCCCTTCGCCGCAGGCGACGAGGAGCAGGGAGCAGCAGAGCAGGGTGGCGGCCCGGCTGCCGGCGGCCAGACGAGGCAGCATGCTTGGTATTCCGTTTGGCGGTCAGGGGTGCGATGTTAACAGTAAATACACTGACGGTTAACCATGCCCGGCAATGCTCGCGAAACGTTACAGGCGGCGTATAGTATCTTCCGGGAGGATAGTCGATGCGCGTATGGACAGGGTTGCTGGTGGGACTGTTGGTGGGACTGTTGGTGGGGGCCTGTGGGCAGGTGGATGAGTTACCGGTAGAGCCGGGGGTGTCGCTGGCACTGGCAGAGCACCGCGCCGAGCGGCTGTCGGGGCTGCGGTACAGGCTGCACTTTGCTATCCCGGCAGAGCAGGCGCAACCGATTCGCGGTGAGATAGAGATCCACTTCACCCTCGCGGATACCGCGAGCCCCCTGCAGCTAGACTTTCGCGCCGATCCCGAGGCAGTGCAGAGTGTGCTGGTCAATGGCAATACGCTGTCGGCGGTGCCGGAGCGCGAGCACATCCTGCTGCCGGCGGCGTCCTTGCAGGCCGGCGCCAACACCGTGGCGGTCACCTTTGTCGCCGGTGACACAGCCCTCAATCGCAACCCGGACTATCTCTATACCCTGTTCGTGCCGGACCGTGCCCGCACCGCCTTCCCCCTGTTCGACCAGCCCGACCTGAAGGCCACCTGGGAACTGAGCCTGGAGGTGCCCGAGGGCTGGCAGGCTTTGGCCAACGGCCGGCTGTTGGCCGCGGAGCGGGGTGTGGGGACAACCCTGCACCGGTTTGCAGTGACCGAGCCGATCAGTTCCTACCTCTTTTCCTTTGTCGCCGGGCGCTTCCAGACCGAGCAGCAGCCCTGGGGTGATCACAGCATGACTCTCCTTCACAGGGAGACGGATCCGGACAAACTCGCCCGCAACCTGGACACCATCTTTGCCCAGCACCGGGAGGCCGTTGCCTGGCTGGAAGCCTATACCGGCATTGCCTACCCGTTTGCCAAGCTCGATTTTGCCTTGATCCCGGCGTTCCAGTATGGCGGCATGGAACATGTCGGTGCCATCCAGTACCGGGCCGAGTTGCTGCTGCTCGATGCAAACCCCACCGACGAAGAGCTCCTGCGTCGTGCCAGCCTGATCGCCCACGAAGTGGCCCATATGTGGTTTGGGAATCTGGTGACCATGCGCTGGTTCAACGATGTCTGGACCAAGGAAGTGTTCGCCAACTTCATGGCGGCGAAAATGGTGAACCCCGGTTTTCCGGATATCGACCACGAACTGAACTTTCTGCTGCGGCACTACCCCGCTGCCTATGCAGTGGATCGCTCGGCGGGAGCGCATCCGATCCGCCAACATCTCGACAACCTGAACGAGGCCGGGCAGATGTACGGGCCCATCATTTACAACAAGGCGCCGATCATGATGCGGCAGCTGGAGCGCTTGCTGGGAGAAGACCTGTTCCGTCGTGGTATGCGGGAATACCTTGCCCGGCATGCCCATGGCAACGCCACCTGGCCTGCACTGGTGGAGATTCTGGATTCGCTGACCGAGCTGGACCTGCGCACCTGGAGCGAGGTCTGGGTACACGGTAGTGGCTTTCCCGAGCGCTCCCTGCAGGTGGAGGACCCGAAGCTGTTCTACGGTCCGAGGCCGGCGCAGCTGGGAGATCTGGACGCATGGCCGGGTCTCACTCTGGTAGACCGGGGCCGGCTGTTGCTGGATCTGTACGAGGACTTGTTGACCGGTGGCGACAGCAACGCGCAGGCTTACGCTGCGGCGCTGCTGGAGATCGTGGCAGCAGAGCCCAATCAGCTGCTGCTTGCCACCGCCCTGTCCCAACTCAGCCGCCTGCAGCAGTCATTGTTGCCAGACGCAGCCCGCGTCCGCCTGCAACCGCAGCTGGAGGCTACCCTGTGGGCGGGTATCGCGGCCAGCGACGAGCCCGGGCGAACCAGACTGTTGTTCGACAGCCTGTCGCTACTGGCTGCAGATCCGGAATCGCTGCAGCGCCTGCTCGCCATCTGGCGTGGTGAGGAGTCCGTGCCGGGCCTGTCGCTATCTGAAAATGACCGTATTCGCCTCGCCGAGCGACTGGCCCTGCGCCTGCCGGAGCAGGCAGATGCCATCGTCAGCGCGCAGCTGGCGCAGACAGAAAATCCCGACAGCCGGCGCCGCCTGGCATTCCTGGCGCCGGCCCTGGCGCCTGAGACCGCAGTGCGCGAACGTTTTTTCGCCAGTCTGGCCGACCCCGCCAACAGAGCCACCGAAAACTGGGTGCTGGATGCCCTGGGCTATCTGCACCATCCGACACGAACCGCGCACTCGGTGCGTTTTATCCAACCCAGCCTGAAGTTGCTGCAGGAGATCCAGGTGACGGGAGATATCTTCTTTCCCTCGGGCTGGTTGCACGCAACCCTGGAAAACCACCATTCCACTGCGGCAGTGGCTACGGTGCAAGCCTTTCTCGAGGCGCGGCCGGACTACAACGCGCAGCTGCGGCTGAAGATCTTGCAGGCACTGGACCTGCCGCAGCGCGCCCAGCACCTGGGCGGCGACTGATACGCGGGCCCGGCAAAGTCTATAGGGGAGTAAACGAAAAAGGGCCAGCGCGAGGCTGGCCCTTGGTTGGAGCGCGGGGTCGGTTAGCCGCCCTCGACTAGGCGTCCCCGACTAGAACCGGTAGACCACATCCAGGCCGAAGGTGCGGGGCTGGTTCCAGGTATTGCCAGCAAAACCCAAGGCGCCGAAGTCGATACCCCACTCCCGGTACTCCTCGTCAGTCAGGTTCTTGACCCAGGCAGACAGGCGCAGCTCTCCATCGGTACCCACGGACAGTTCATCCAGGGTCAGGCGAGCGTTGGTTATCGTGCGGCTGTCTGACGCGTCGAACTGGTTCTGGAAAGGGTGGAAAACCATACTGTCCGTATAGCTGACATCCACCCGCGCGCTGAACGCGCCGACACCGGTATTGGGCAGGCTGTATTGCAGGCCCAGGGAGCTGGTGTTTTCCGGAGCACGGGTTACTGTGGTCACACTGGCAATGTTCTCGATCCGGTTGGTGACCGGGTTGAGGGCGTTATATTCGTCGAACTCCGCGTCCAGATAGCCGTAGGTCAAGTCCAAGGTGATGTTCTGGCTGAGCAAGGCGACAACCTCCAGCTCAAGACCCTGGTAGGTGGACTCCCCGGCGTTGGTGATACGGCTGGAGGCACCACCGCTGCCGGCTTCGAAAACAGCAATCTGCATGTCCTGGTAGTCGTTGTAGAACAGCGCCGCGTTGACTCGCAGGCGCCGGTCGAGCCAATCCGACTTGAGGCCCAGCTCGAAGGAGTCCAGCTGCTCCTCATCGTAGGGTGTTTCCCAGGCCGTGACGCTGGAGGCGCGGGAGTTGAAGCCGCCGCCGTTGTAGCCGGTGGAGTGAGTAAAATATACGTTCATGTCAGGGTTTACAGAGTAGTTCAGGGTAAGCAGATAGCTCAGGTCATCCCATTTGCCCCGGTTGGTCAGCCGATTGGCGATGCTTGCGTGTCCCAAGCTTTCGTTGAACAGGAACCCATCGCGCTTGTCTTCGGTGTAACGCAGGCCTACGGTGAGGTCCAGATCGTCGGTGAGAGAGTAGGTCGCTTGACCGTAGACCGCGCTGGATTTCGTGGTCTGGCCATAGATGAAGTCGACAAAGCCGTTTTGATTTGGATCGGAGAACGGCAGCGGCAGGCGCTGGGTGCCAGTGCAGACGAAACCGCCGAATTGCGGCGGGCAGAATCCGAGAGCATTGTAGGCTGCCCTCAGAGGCGCTGCAGCAGGGTTCGCGAGCAAGAACTCTATCGGAATGGCAAACGTCTGCGGGTTATCCTGGTAGACATCCTCCTCGTAGTAGTAAAGACCGACGGTGTACTGCAGGCGGTCGTTCATGGCGTCGCCGATGAGCTGCAGTTCGTGCGTCTCCAGCTTGATCCAACCTTCGGGTATCCCGGCCGCGAAGCCCTGGGTGGGGATGGACTGGCCACCGCCGTAGAACAGGTCGCGCGCGGTATAAGCGCCGCCATCGAGGTCCGTGGAATCGTAGCCGGAATCGGTATCCCGGTTGGCGTAGATGTACTTGAGCATGAACGGTTCCAGTTCCCAGGCCACGGTCAGGTTGTGGCCGTCCACTTCCAGCCACTCATCGCTGACCCCGTCCAGGGTATATTGCTCACGTCGCTTGGTAGGGTCGCCCACGGTGGCCGCCATCTGCTGGTAAAGCTCGCCCCCGAGGAAAGTGTAGGGAAACGGGGTGTCGGTGAAGCCGTTGAAGATGCTGTCCTTGACCTTGACGATCTGGAACGGTGTGGGCACGCCGCGATTGTCGGTCCTGTCGAAGGAGTAGTCGATGACCAGGTTGTCGACCGGTTCCAGGCGCAGGGCCAGACGGTAGGCCTGGTTGTCCTCGCTGCCAAGGTCCCGCTCACCACCGGGCCAGTCATTGGTGGCCCAGCCGTCGTACTCCATTTTCGCTGCCGACAGCTTGATGGAGAGGAAATCGGCAATCTGGGGCAGGTCCACCGAGCCGGAGAGGCGGCGGTAGCCATCGTTGCCGACGCTGGCTTCAAGCTTGCCGCCGAGTTCACCCGTCGGCTTGACGGTGGTGACGTTAACCGCGCCACCGGTGCTGTTGCGGCCAAACAGGGTGCCCTGTGGGCCGCGCAGCACTTCAATGGACTGCAGGTCGACGACATCGAAGACCGTGCCCACGGTCTTGCTCATGTAGACACCGTCCAGGTAGAAGCTGGTCTTTGGGTCCACCATCAGCGAAGTTTCACCGCTGCCCACGCCGCGGATGTAAATGGACATGTTGGAGTTGGAGGACGGCTGCTTCTGGATATTGGTATTGGGCGCGAAGCTGCCTATATCGGTAACATTGTAGATCCCGAGATCCGCAATTCTGTCGGCACTGAAAGCGGTGACCGCGATCGGCGTCTCCTGGAGCAAGGTCTCGCGCCGCTGGGCGGTAACCACGACCTCCTCCAGGGCGAGGGTCTGGGCCTGTGCCACGGACATGACCGGGAACGGGGTCGCGGCTATTAACGCTGCTGCTATGGGGGTACGAAAATTCTTCGGCATGGTAGTGCTCCGTAATCGTTATTATCGGCGCCCCTGGGGGCTGCCTGGTCGCCGTGACAACACGTCGTGTTGGACTACGCGGAAAAAGTATGATTATCGAATTCCGCAACCGCAGTTTAACTTTCTTTGCCTCTCCCTCGTCAAGCCCTGCTTGCAGTAAAAATTACGCTCTGGTTCAGGTCGCCGGTCCGATGCGGGTTACCACCCACACCTGGAGCATCGCGGACGCAGTTCACAGCCCGCCAGAGTGTCTATTGCCAAGCAGCCGGTGCCATGCTTACATGATCCGCGGCGACCTGTTTTGAGTTGCTTTCAGCGAGGCGCTTTAGCCATGGATGCAGTTTACAGGCATCGGTATGCCGGCATTCTGCCCGCTTTGCTGGCTATCGTAGTGCTGGGGGTGGGCCTGGCCGCCAGCGTGCTGGCCTGGGACCACAGTCGCCAACGTGAACGTTCCCTGATCGAGAATGCCTTCCTGGCAGAGGCGGATCGTCTGGCCGCGGTCATTGAGCGGCAGCTCGACACCTACGTTCTGGTCATGCGCGGCTTGCAGGGTTTGTTCCAGAGTTCCCGGGCAGTCGACTATCAGGAGTTCCTTGCGTACACCCGGCCGTTGCGCGCAACCTCGCATGTCGCCGGTCTGCAGGGCATCGCCTGGATAGAGGTGGTGCGCCGCGAGCAGTTGGATACGCATATGGCGAAATTGCGCTCCCAGCTGCCGCTGGAGTACAGCATCCATCCGGCCAATGGCGGTGACGTGCTGGCCCCGATTATCTATATCGAGCCACTGGTTGGGGATAACCTGGCGGCGGTAGGGCTTGACGTCTACCAGGTGCCCGGCGCGCGAGAGGCCGCCGAGCTCGCCAGGGACAGCGGTGAAATCGTCATTACGCCTCCTATCGGTCTGGTACAGGACAGAGCGCGCGAGCCGTCGCCCGCGTTTGTGATGTACTTGCCGGTCTACAGTGCGGGGAGTACGCCAGAGACCATCACCGCAAGGCGCGAGCAGCTCATCGGGTTTGTCGATATTCCTTTCCGGGTAACCGATCTTATGGCCGGGCTCCGGGGCGAAATCAACCAGACGATTGACCTGGACATCTACGATGGCGACCCTGCTGACCCGGTCAACGCACTCTTCAACACCGACGCGGTAACCCACCTGGAGCGGCTGCAGGCGGGTGAACTGCAGCTGCGGCAGACCCTCACGGTAGGTACCCGCGACTGGGCCCTCCTGATGAGCACGACACCTGCGTTCAGAGCCGGCGTCGTGGTTCCGGGGCAGTCATTGATGGTGCTTCTGGCCGGTGTTTCTGCCAGCCTGGCCCTGGCCCTGGCGCTGCTGGTGCTGGTGCTGGCGCGGGGTCGAAATCGCAGTGAACAGCGCGCTGCGCGCCTAAGTAACCTCTACCACGCCCTCAGCGAAGTTAACCAGGCCATTGTCAGGATGGACAGTGAGGAAAACCTGCTGCCCCTGGTGTGTCGAATGGCTGTGGAATTCGGCGGCATGAAAATGGCGTGGATAGGTCGCGTTGATGCAGATAGTGGCCTGATTACTACCGCTGCCACCGCCGGTGAGGGCCGCAATTATCTCGAGAATATCGTGCTTTCGACCCAGGCCGGCGAACCAACCAGCAGCGGGCCCACCGCTACCGCCGTGCGCGAGAACCGTCCGGTAATCATCAACAATTACATGGAGTCGGCTCTTACCCGGCCCTGGCAGGAGCGCGCCCGCAAATACGGCTGGCACTCGCTCGCGGTTTTTCCGATTCAGCGCGGCGGCCGCCAGTTCGCGGTGCTCAATGTTTATCACCACCAGCGGGATGTGTTCGATAAGGATGTTACCAACCTGCTGCAGGAGATGACCAACGACGTTAGCTTTGTCCTGGAGAACTTCGATCGTGAAGAGCAAAGGGCGGGTTTCCAGACGGCGGTGAGGGAGAGCGAAGCCCTGCTGTCGACGGTCATGGAGAATGTCGGTGCCTGCATTTACCTCAAGGACCTCGATGGCAAGTACTTGTTTGTGAACCAGCAGGTGCTCGATCTCTGGGGTGTCGAGCGGCAGGAGGTAATTGGCTTTGGTGATGACAAGTTCTTCGATGAGCGCACGGTGACGCGGGTCCGGGAAATCGACCAGCGAGTGCTGGACTCCGGTCAGGTGGAGGAGTTGGAAGAAGTCGATAGTGTCCGTGGCGGCAAGACCCGCGTGTTCTGGTCGGTCAAAATTCCCCTGCGGGACACCGGAGGCATGATTTATGCGCTCTGTGGCATCTCCACCGACATTACCGAACACCACGACAACCGCGAGCGTATTCGCCTTCTGAGCAACTATGACTCGCTCACCGGCCTGCCCAACCGGGAGCTGCTGCGGGAGAGGACCCGGATAGCGCTGACGTCAGCGCAGGCGGCAGGTGCGGAGCTTGCGCTGCTGTACATCGACATCGACCGGTTCCAGATCATCAACGACTCTCTCGGGCTGCCCACGGGGGACGCGGTGCTGAAGGAGCTATCGAAGCGCCTGACGGCGGAGCTGAGTCTCGAGTCCACCCTTTGTCGCGTGGGTGGCGACGAGTTTTTTCTGCTGCTGCCGAACGCCGATAAGGAACAGGCGCAGGCGATGGCCGAGCGTTTGCTGGCCCTGGTGGCGGAACCATTGCAGGTTGGCAGACACCGCCTCAATCTCACTGCCAGTGTCGGCATCGCCTGTTTTCCCCGCCACGGGCGGGACCTCGATCAGCTCACCCAATCCGCGGATGCGGCCCTGTCCCGGGCCAAACGGGCCGGGCGCAATACCTACAGCCTGTTCGCAGAGGAGATGCGGGCGCGGGCCAGTGAGACCCTGCTGATAGAGCGTGAACTGCGGGATGCCCTGGCCAACGAGCGCCTGTCCCTGCATTACCAGCCCCAGGTCAGTTTCGCAACCGGGGAGATCACCGGTGTGGAAGCGCTGCTGCGCTGGCAGCACCCCGAGATCGGCTATATTTCGCCGGCGCGCTTTATTCCCATTGCCGAAGAGAGCGACCTGATACTGGAGATCGGCAACTGGGTGTTGCTTACGGCCATTACCCAGCAGGCAGCCTGGCGTGAGATGGCGCTGCCGGTGACCTCAGTTGCGGTCAACCTGTCCGCGGTACAGATGTACCGCGAAGACTTCACCACCATGGTGTGCGACCTGCTGCAGGAGTACGAGTTGCCCTCGCAGATGCTGGATCTCGAGCTGACCGAGCGAATCGCGATGGAGAATTCGGGCAAGACCCTGGCGACACTGAGTGAGCTCCATGAACGTGGTGTGGTACTTTCGATCGACGATTTTGGCACCGGCTACTCCTCTCTCAGTTACCTCAAGCGGTACCCGGTGCAGAAACTCAAGATCGACAAGAGCTTCGTCGATGGGCTTGCTGACGATCCCGAGGATCAGGCAATCGTCCTGGCGATCATCGGCATTGCCAGTGGCCTCGGCTTCAAGACGGTGGCGGAGGGGGTGGAAACCCGTGAGCAGTGGCAGTTTCTGCAGCAGCATGGCTGTGACGAATATCAGGGCTACTATTTCAGCAAGCCCCTGCCAGCAGAGGAACTGGAAAAGTTGCTCCGCCGGCAGACCGCGTTACAGGGTGGTCGTTAGCAGCCAGGCGGTGTAGGCGCCAAAGCAGAGCAGAAGTACCGCGCCTTCTAGGCGGTTTATGCGCCCCGGACCGTGGCGCCGGTAGCCCAGTACGCACAACAGCACTGCCAGCCCGGCCATGGTGGCCACGTCCCGGCCGAGCACTTCCGCCGGTACCGTGATTGCACTGATGCCGCCGGCGATGCCCACCACCGCCAGCGTATTGAACAGGTTGGAGCCGATGATGTTGCCCAGGGCGATGTCGTTTTCACCTTTACGGGCGGCGATAACCGAGGCGGCCAGCTCCGGCAGTGAGGTGCCGATGGCGACGATAGTCAGGCCGATGACCAGGTCGCTGATCCCCAGTCCCACCGCAATATCTATTGCGCCCCAGACCAGCAGGCGCGAGGCCGCGACGAGCGCCAGCAGCCCTATCAGCAGCCACATGAGGGCGCGGCGCAGCGGCATATGGGTGATGGCGTCGAGATCCGCACCGACCTCATCGCCAAGCCGATCGGCCTTGCCGCTCATGCCTTCGCGAATGGTCCAGGTCATCAGTGCCGCGAACACCCCGAGCAGCACAAATGCTTCTACCCGGGAGACGGTGCCGTCCACCAGTTGCCAGGCCGCCAGGGCGGTCACCGCCAGCAGGATCGGCAGTTCCTTGCGCAGAATCTGCGAGTGTACCAACAGCGGGCTGATGAGAGCGGTGATGCCAAGGATCAGGGCAATATTGGTGATGTTGGAGCCGTAGGCATTGCCCAACGCCAGGCCCGGGTTGCCCTGGGAAGCAGCCATGGCCGAGACCACCATTTCCGGTGCCGAGGT
The DNA here is from genome assembly GCA_041746975.1 of Haliea sp. Classification (GTDB taxonomy): domain Bacteria; phylum Pseudomonadota; class Gammaproteobacteria; order Pseudomonadales; family Halieaceae; genus Haliea. Next base: position 27,784 of record JBGTGB010000140.1, read on the forward strand.
GCCAAATCCAATGATCACCATACCGATCAGCAGAGGCGGAACCTGAAAGTGCCAGGCAGTCGCTGCCGCTCCTGCCACGAACCTGTCCGCGCTCCACACCAGAATTGCCAGGCCGATAACAACGGCCCCCACTGCGATCATTGTGTCACTCCTGTCTGCTGCCGGCGCCGGGAGAGGAGGCGGGCGAGGGGCTCACGATACTGATCAAAGAGCACCGCCGCCACTATCACAACGCCGGTAATAATGCGCTTGCCGGGTTCGGAGATTCCCAGCTGCGCCAGGCCGGTCTGCATCACCGCAATGATCAGAACACCGAGAAAGGTGTTGACCACCGAGCCGCGGCCGCCGGACAGGCTGGTGCCTCCGATGACTACCGCGGCAATCGCCGAAAGCTCCAGGCCTATGCCGGCGTTCGGGTCTGCAGTCTGCAGGTAGCCCAGTTGGAAAACCCCGCCCAGCGCTGCCAGCAAGCCCGCCAGCGCGAACACCAGCGCTTTCCAGAACACGGTATTGAGCCCCGACAGGCGGGCGGCTTCCTCATTGCTGCCGATGGCAACCATGTAACGCCCGAACACCGTGCGCACGAGGACGAACTGGGCCAGAGCCACTACCGCCAGTGCCGCCAGCAGCG
>JBGTGB010000141.1:0-10666 GCA_041746975.1 Haliea sp.
CGAATGCGTCGCCAGCGTTGAGAAAATCAGCGAGGCCTATCTCATTCCGGTACTCGAACAACTGCTCGATGATTGCCCCTTTGTGGTCCTCGGCTTTCACGCCGACAACGGCTCGGAATATATCAACAAACGGGTGGCCAAATCACAGCCAGGACCCTGGTCGTGGTGTTCGACACGGACCACATGGTCACCCCGGAACCCGCGCTGGAACTGGCGGCGCGGATCGGCGCTGAAACACTCATGGTCAAGACCGGCTGCGGGCATATGGGCGCAACTGCCGAATGCAATCAGGCGGAGGGGGCTGCCGCCGTGAATGCCTTTATTGACCCGGACTTACGCAAAGACTAGCGGTTAGAGTCCATCGACTTTATCCGGCGGCAAGCACCAATATCGGCACCCGGCAGCGCCCCGTTGGAGCGGTGGCTGAGTGGTGATGCCGATTTGTATCTTATCGAACCCAATGTGCTTGCCTGCACTGCATTGCCCTTCACGCCGTTTTAACTCGACTAAATTATATGATATGCATCTATATATCTTTTTGTATTTATGATATATAAATATGTATCAATTCTTGAATATAGCAATCAATGTCTATATGTTATTATGTATCTTACGTCATAATTAATATGTAATTGAATATCGATGAGCCACGCAACTGCAAATATTACCGAGAAACTCAAAGCTACGCGGGAAGCCAAGGGACTGAGCCAGCGAGAGCTGAGCCAGTTGGCGGGCGTCCCTCAAAGCCACATCTCGAAAATCGAGAACGGCAGTGTCGATCTCAGGGTATCAAGCCTGATCGAGCTTTCACGCGCCTTGGGGCTTGAGCTGACACTCGTACCGCGCAACGCCCTTCCCGCGGTGAATACAATCGTCCGAGGGAGTGAAGGTAGCTCCCAAAAGCCAGGTCGTAGTACACCAACGGTACAGAGGGAGTTGAAGCGTATCGATAACATGATTACCAGCCTCATCAGAGAAAATCCAGCAAACAAGGAGCTGGCTCAGTTTCAAAGTCAGGCTCGAGACCTGCAGCGGCTCCGAGTGCCTGACTCTTACCTTGAGACGATTCGAGAGGTCGACAAAACTCTGCGGTCGATACAGCAACATGGGGAAAGTCTGGGAGCGATCGGAAAAATCCTCTCCGAGTTTCAACAGCTGCGCAATTCTCTTGCGCATGGATTCTCCAAATCACCGCAATCAGAAGTGATGAAACCCGCCTACAGCCTGGACGAGAACGATGATGGCTGAGTTATCGGTTCTGGATGTCTTGCTGTATGGCGAGCCCATTGGGACCCTGACGCACGTTCCAGGCGATCGAATTCTTTTTGCCTTCAATGACGCCTACATCAACGATGTAAGCCGGCCCGTCCTGGGCCTTCACTTCAAAGATGCTTTTGGCAATCTGATTACCGAGTTCGGGACCACTCAAACCAAACTCCTGCCCTTCTTCTCGAATTTGCTGCCGGAGGGGCACATGCGTAAATATCTGGCCGAACGTGCCGAAGTTAAACCTGAGCGTGAATTCTTCCTGATCTGGGCTTTGGGGCAGGACCTACCTGGGGCCATAACAGTCAAGCCTTCGGAAGGTGAGGAACCACCCTATGACGCAGGAGACGATGCTGGCATCGAATTTGACCAAAACGATCGCGATAACTCGGCACTTCGGTTCTCACTTGCCGGCGTTCAACTCAAGTTTTCAGCCATCAACGAGTCTACTGGGGGGCTGACCATTCCTGCAAAGGGCATCGGTGGTTCCTGGATCGTGAAGCTGCCGTCACGTGAGTACCGGGGCGTACCAGAGAACGAATACTCCATGATGACTCTGGCTCGTCTGATCGGGATGAATGTACCTGCAATCAAACTCGTCGATCCATCCGACATCAAAAACCTCCCGAAGGGAATTGACGACCTGAAGGGCAGCGCCTTCGCCATCGAGCGATTTGATCGTCTCAGCGATGGCGGTCTCGTGCACATGGAGGACTTCGCCCAGATATTTGGCCTCTACCCAGATGACAAGTACGGTAAGGCCAGCGTGCGAAACATAGCGACGGTGCTCGCTCGCGAGAGCTCCAATGATGACATCGCAGAGTTCGTCCGCCGCCTGACGTTCAACACACTCATAGGCAACGCCGACATGCATGCAAAGAACTGGTCCGTCATTTATCCAGACCGTCGTAACGTCGCATTGTCGCCGGCTTACGATTTCGTATCGACTATCCCGTACATTCCCGATGACGAGGCAGCGCTAAAATTCAGCCGTACCAAGAGGTTTGATGGATTTTCAGAGGACGAGCTGACGCATCTCGCTGGCAAGGCGCAGCTGCCGGAGGCGCTCGTGATTGATACAGCGCGTAAGACTGTCGAGCTCTTCCGTGAAGTTTGGCAGAAGGAAAAACACAACCTGCCACTTACTCAGGAAATTATTGAAGCCATTGAGGCTCATGTGGCAACCGTGCCACTGGCTCATCTCAAACCGTAAAAGCCTGATTCGAATCCGAAACTTCAAGCAGCGATCAACTTTGCGCGTAAGGGTAAGTCAACTTAGTGTGTATTCGTGGGGCGACAACCGGGTCGGACCAGCGCAACCTACTGATCTATCGCATAAAACTGCATTTTTTTAGACTCAGGACAGCTTAAACAGGCCATTTACATATCAAAAACTGATTTTTAGTCGGCTCGGAAATTTTTACCCCCCAGGGAGAGAAAGAAATCAGAGTTGGTTTTTTTGCCTCCGAAATCAGGTTCTAAAGACCATTTAATGGATCTGGTGAGGTATTAACCCAGTTGAATTAATGAGTTGTGCTGGTCCGACCCATATCAAGACCCATATCAAGACCCATATCAAGCATATCAAGAGTACTTACCCAATTACTTTGGGTTTCAAAGCAAACCGCTTTAATCCGTCCTATACCCATATCCCTACGACCTGCGGTTGGGAGACACGGCAGTTAGATTAACGATAGACGGTATTTCCTTCATCACGGCCGCGAAGCGCACGCAGCATTCCGGGTATCTCGAAGGTATGAACCCGTACTGCCAGCCCGAGCAAAAGTGGAAGATGCCACCAGCGCAGACCGAAATGTCGGGTAAGACGAAGCGAGCGGCTCGTGCTCTCGATCAGTCTGTAGGCATAGAGTAAGGGGATCGATCCCACCCCGAGGAGCTGGACAACGCGAGCGCCTGGGATCTGTCGATCGAGCTGCCGAATGTGTATAGAGGTCCAGCCCACCTGTGCGCGCAAGTCCCGTTCCATTGTCCAGCCTTCGAAGTCGTGCACCACCTTCATGCAAGGCTCGAAGTACAGCTTGCCACCCTCGCGCAACCACTTCTCGGTCAGCAGGCGGTAGGCGAAGGCGCCAGCGTTCTCAGGTAATGGATCTACACAAAACGGCTCGCGACGGCCGATCATGTTGTTCGTTGAAAGCAGGCGAATCGGGCCTGCTTGACCGCGATCGACAAAGGAACGTGACAGCAATGCCAGTGCGCGCTCAATTGTCGTCCGCCCCGGGTAAGTGGTCCTGCCACTGATTGCGAGAGCGTCCGGGTGGGCCCGCATCGACTCGACTCCGGCCCGCAGCCAACCGCGATCTGGGATGCAATCGGCGTCGAGAACTGCCACCAGCTCCGCCGACGCCTCCCGCGCTCCAATGTTTTTCATCTCGTAAGAACTTTTGGCGTCGCAGCCGAGGACGCGAACCCCGGGGAGAGCATCCGGCAGATCTGCAGGCATGCGCTCAAGATCGCCCTGATTCTCAAGCAGTATGAACTCGATCGGTTCGTCAAAATCCTGGCGCGCAAGCGCAGCAAGAGTCTCGTGCAGATCGTTCCAGGATTTCTCTTCCCCACCTCGGTAGTCCGAGACCACAGTAACTGTGACAGAAGGTGGTGCACTCATCATTTCATCCAGAGGGCGGCTTGTTTCCAAAGAATAGCGAGCGGAACGGTAATCAGCAACCAAGGAGCGCGCGCCAGCAAACGAAGCATACTCGGCAGCATGGCTTTCAAGGCATGTCTCTTTCTGCGGGCTCGGACTGCAATAGCCATCGTGTCTAGGAGTCGGCGCTGTGGACCTTCGAAATATTCGAGCAATCGACGGAGTAAACTTGCGTCATCCGGCATGCCATCCCCAAGACTCGTCTGTCGCAAGTGGTCCCGAAAATCGAGGACCGCCTGAAGGGGGTGATCACAGAAGGTGTGCCAGGGCTTGGTCTGGGTGCAATAGTGAATGACTGTCGGCCCACGTCGCGCTTGGAAGAACTCTTCTTCCTCATAAGGGCTGCATCGCCAGTCTGCAAACAGGTCGATGGCGAACTGCTTGTTCCAGATTGGCGACAACAATCCCCAGCGTCCGACCAAGCAGATGTTGAGGGCGTCTTGATCAGGCCAACGGCTTCGACCATGAACCTCTCCCAAGGCATTCAAGTAGCGTTCTTCAAGGCGTTCAGCTCTCCAAGCTTCTCGGTCGATCATCATCACTCCAGAGTTGAAGTAGGGTAGTGCCTTCTTGGACGCTGTGCCACGCGGTAGGCAGTAGGGTGGGAAGCTCTGAATGTAACTATCCTGCACTGCGAGGATGACGTTCCCTTGCAGATCTTGTTGCCAAAGTTCAAACAGGTCTCTTTGGATGAGGAGGTCCGCGTCTAGGTAAAGAACCTTCGAAACGTGGGTTGGCAGACAGGCCACGGCCATGACTCGGTAGTGGACAGTGGGAGAGTTTAAGAAAGCCGGACCGACCAGGGACGGGGCAAACCTGGCAGGATTGACCAAGACGCGGTGGAGATGAACTCGCTTACCCCACGCAGATTCAAGGACATCGTAGGTTTTGGAGCTCATCTCTGGGGCCATCAGATACAGGTCGAGGCCCATTTGTGAGTGAAGGTGCTCGACAAGGGAGTTGATCGTCACGAAGAGTGGCGCGACATACTGCTCATCGACGGCCATCAGAACAGCAATGCGCTCTCCGGGATTCGGCATCAGGGCAGTGCCTGGCGAATTGCTAATCATGCGGCCCTTGGGGTGTAGAACAATCCCTGACAAGGTGATTGCCACACAAAATGCGTTGGGTCGGCAGGTAGTGGTGGGTCTTTTCCAGCGGATTACTCGGGGGGTTGTTGATTGAGGCTTTGATGGATCCGAACGCCATTGTAATATTCCTTAAAGGCTTCTATCTTCCGCGCCAGATCCGATGCATTCCAGAACAGCAAGTGATCCAAATATTCTCGACGAATGGTTCCAATCAGTCGTTCGATGAAGGGATGGGACACTGGTACAAAGGGAGTAGTCTTGACCTCCTGGATGCCCGGAATTCTGAGTATAGGCAAAACAAACGCTATATTCACTGGGATCTCAATGCACCACACAGCCGTTCACGCCAGACTTTCAATTGAAGTGGCGCGCAAACTGGTTAACTTTGCGCGCTAAAATATTTGGGGTAAATATTTGGGGTCAGAGTAAAAACTCGGGGAGGTGGTGGTTTTGGGTTTTGGGCCGCGCTTGAGCTGATGCTGACGCTGCCCGGTCAGGTGCTCAGCTTCTGTTCGAAACCGTTCGTTGCCAAGTACCAGTCCCGTGTTGATGGTATGGCGGATTTCCGTAACTTGCTCGTTGCTCAGGTGATCGGCGAGCAGCTTGCGGTAGGCCGACTGCCGCGATTGACTTGTCTGTCCCAGTGCAAGGTACTCCGGGTGTGCACACCACATCCGCGGCTGCTGCCCGAAGGCGTGGGTGCGATAGCTTGACCCGATAGCTTGACCCGATAGCTTGACCATAAGTAGTGAGCCGGATCATTGACCATTCCAGCGCGAACCGGATTGAGTTCAATGTAACGCCATGGTGAAACACATTGACGAGACGGGCAGGGATGTTTAGACTAATGTTTATACATTTTCATTGGAGCGAATCATGGCCGAGGCCGTCCTGGACATCAAGCAGTGGGGTAACAACCTGGGTGTCCGCATACCCGCGGCTGTTGCCCGCGAGGCACATCTGAAGGTCGACCAGCGGGTGCGCGTTTCGGTGGAAGGTCGGCAGGTGATTATCACGCCTGTAGCTGATACGCCACATACCCTGGAAGAGCGGCTTGCCCGTTTCGACCCTGCGCGGCATGGGGGTGAAGCCATGGCCAGTGAACGCGTTGGTGCCGAAAGGTGGTAGATAGAAAGCCTGCTGCCCGAGCACGACGAAGGTCATGGATACCGGATCGCCAGGACATCATCTGGATAGACTGCAACCCCCAGGCGGGGCGCGAAATGAGAGACGTCCATCCGTTCCTGGTACTTTCGCCGCGAAATTTTAATGACAAGACATCCCTGGTCATTGGGCTGCCGATGACCACTGCAGCTTACAACGCGGACAATCCATTCGCCGTGGCGGTTGGTTCCGCAAAGGGACTCAAGTCAAAACAAACCAGTTATGTTCTTTGTCACCAACCCAAGTCGTTTGATTGGCGTCTTCGTGGCGGTAAACCACATCCGCTCAAGAAGTTGCCGGAGGGGCTGTTTGGATCGGTATGCGAACGCCTGAACCAAATAGTCCAACTCGCATTGGAACAACCGAACAACCGGGTCGGACCAGCGCAACCTGCTGATCTATCGCATAAAACTGCATTTTTTTAGACTCAGGACAGCTTAAACAGGCCATTTACATATCAAAAACTGATTTTTAGTCGGCTCGGGAATTTTTACCCCCCATGGAGAGAAAGAAATCTGAGTTGGTTTTTTTGCCTCCGAAATCAGGTTCTAAAGACCATTTAATGGATCTGGTGAGGTATTAACCCAGTTGAATTAATGAGTTGTGCTGGTCCGACCCATATCAATCGATGCATCCGGCCTATTCCGGCAGCGGTTCCTCGGCGGGGCCTGGTCGGGCAGGGGGAGCTTGTACCCGATTGAGAAACCCGCGGAACGGGTCTGAGCCGTCCAGCATCCGCGCCGGCAACGCCCGAAGAGAGTCCAGGGTATCGCGGTCGAGTCGATACGATGTCGGAATGGTCCGGAACCGTTCCCGCTCGAGGTCATCGGCAAGATGATCGAAGGATAGCACGGTAAAGTCGAGGGTCACTTTAGGGCATGCCCGACACCGTCGTTCGTTGACGTAAGCCGCCCACATGTCGAAGCCCTGCTGCGCGAGCAGGGTGTTTTCGGCATTCAGCGCATTGGTCGTAGCATCGGCGAGCGCCAGGACCGTGTTTAGCAGGCCCGGGTCATCCTCTGAGGATAACCAGCCGCGTCTCGAAACCGTCTGGGTATTGGATGCGATCACGAGCACGTGTTCCACCTGTTCCAGGGCTTCCGGCGAAAATGCGCCGGCCATTTCTAGAACCCGACCGTGGTGATTCACCTCGCTCATGATGCTGCCGCGCACGCCGAGATTGTCGACGATACCGCCGTCGACCAGCCGAACATAGGGGACTGCCTCGGGATCTGCATAGCTGGCCAGAGCCGTGGCAGCGTGGAACCGGCGATCGGCGGTATTTCGCTCGGCCAGCGCCTGCTGAACCCAGAGCGGATTGCGGCCAGGGCAATGACCGGGATAATTGCGCAGCACGATCGGCGCGAACAGGATCGGAACGGCTGCGGATGCCATTACGGCACGGGCCACCGGGAACGCGGACAGGTCCGAGCACAGGTAGTCGAACTGCATTTGCGTGAAAGAAAAATTGATTCCCGTGTTCAGATCCATGGCGTTGAGAATGACGTAGGGAAGCCGACCGTTTGAGGACAGGTCCGAGAACGTGCTCCCTTCAAAAAGGCTGCGATCGAGATATTCCGCGACCACATCAGTGCGATTGAAGCGGGAGGCGGCCATCTTCGTCAGCCCCACTGGGGAGAACGCGGCGGCGATCATCTCTGCCTGCACGTCCCGGTGGAGAAACTGCATCGGAAAGTCTGTGAAGACCCGCTCGCCGAACAGTCCGTAGTAGGCGGCCGTGAAGCTGCCACCCGACACCGCAGCGATCACATCCACCTCGTCGAGCAGGCGGTGTGTTTCGCCGTCGACGAGGATGGTCGTTTCCGCGAGCTTTTCGAGAACCCCGAGCGTGAATGCCGCAGCGCGCGTGCCGCCGCCGGAGAAAGTGAGAACGACAAAGAGTTTCGGCGAATTGCGCGGCAGCCGGTTCGCGAACGTGTAGGCCGCTGCCGGGTTGACTGCGTCGAGCGGCATGTTGTACGGCCGAACCGCGCATGCCGATACCGACACCGCAATCGCGAGTGCGACCGCCGCGACCCCCGCTCGAAGAAACCTCCGGCAAGCGCTGGATCGCGTCGCCTTCATTGCGATCAACAGACCTGGTGGCCGCAATCGGTTACCGGTACCCGTTGCCTGCATCGTCAGCACGCCGCGGCTCACTTTGCGGTCAGCGCTTTATCAACGATGTCCTGCGCTCAACGTGGCCCCGGTCATCGCGCCGCCGCCGAACAGCAGAAGGAGACCGACGACAATGGAAAATGCAACGACAAGGACTGTTTTGGTTGTTGCGTTCATGAGATTAGTCTCCTTGTGTTATCTGGTTTGCTTGACGTCTGCGTCAGTACTTGATTGGGACAACATCCGTGAGACGCTTCATTGCCAGTCATTCAAACCGCTCTCAGTTGAAGAATAAACCCGGGTTAGTGAGCGGATCTACGTTTTGGTGCCGAAATAGGTTCTGACGATGCGTACAGGCTTTTGTCACGAAGATCATCACATCCATGGACTCCTCCAAACAAGCTTCGCGTTGTGCTGCGGCCATCAGTTTTTGTAAGCTACTGGCGGACACGGCACAGCGCGCTGCGCTGTGCCCAGCGTGTCCTTACATGCCTTTCATGCCGCCATCCATCTTGCCGCCTTTAGCGTCGCTCCCCATCTCGCCCTTTCCCATCATTCCTCCGCCCATCATGCCCTGCATCATATGCATGTTGTCCTTCATCATTTTTGAGTGCTCTTGCATAAGCTGTTCGCGCTCCTGCGGATTCTTCGCATCCATGATCTTGTGCATTTGCTCGTGCATTCGCAGCATGTGTTCCTGCATCTTGCCCATCTGCATTTGTTTGTCTTTGTCTGTCATGGTTGCTACCGGGATCCTGTCCTTGTCGGAATGTTGGGCCTCATCAGCCCAGGCAAGGGAGGTTGATAACGGTAGGGTGAGCAGCGCTGCTATAAGAAGTGACTTTTTCATCTTTTAAATCTCCTGTTGAAGTGATAGAAAGAGTTTTATCCGCAGGGCAAATCGCGCCAAGCAGGTAACACCCCAAGTGATTGCAGCACATAATATTTACTCCTTAGGAAGCCTAGAAATCTGCAATTCACGTGGTCACTTTTACATTGAAAGAGCAGCTTTCTCTGTCCGTTACCGAACATAGACTTATTCGATGTATAGCCAGGGCTGCCCTTGATGGAGCTCCAACTTCGACCTCGCTCACCTGACGGTCGCCGATCAGTGGAGTGATAACAATAAACATTTATTTGCCCAATGGCTTTGAGAGTCCGTTTGGCGTAAACGTTGTGCTGTGCCGCGTCGCGTTCGGCCGTCATTTCCGTCCCTTTTGATGTGCGTTGTTGGTGTCTGGCTGACACCGTGTTCGAGAGATCGGGATACGTACATGGGATGGCTCCTTCAGAATTTATGCTGCACACTGGTGATGTGTTCCATTGCAGCTGCTATGGAAAATGTGCATGGCGTTCACGGCTTTACCAGCGCTTTATCAACGATGTCCTGCGCTTCGTGCAGCAGCGATTGCAGGTGCGCCTGGTCCTTGAAACTCTCGGCATATATCTTGTAGATATCCTCGGTGCCTGAGGGGCGAGCGGCGAACCAGCCGCTGGCGGAAGTGACTTTGATGCCGCCGATCGCAGCACCGTTGCCCGGCGCATGATCGAGCACGCTGTCGATCTTCTCGCCGACCAGTTCGGTGCTTTTGATCTGCTGGGGCGACAGCTTCGCCAGCCGGGCCTTCTGCTCGGCCGTGGCCGATGCTTCGACCCGATCGGCGTAGGGCTCGCCCAGGTCACGAACCAATTCGCGATATCGTTCGCCCGGATCGCGGCCCGTGCTTGCGGCAATTTCCGCCGCCAGCAAGGCCGGTACGATGCCGTCCTTGTCGGTGGTCCACACCTCGCCGTCGCGGCGCAGGAACGACGCGCCGGCACTTTCCTCACCACCGAAACCCAGTGCACCGCCGAACAGGCCGTCGACGAACCACTTGAAGCCAACCGGCACCTCCAGCAGCGTGCGCCCCAGCCGCTTCGCCACCCGGTCGATCATCGCGCTGCTGACCACGGTCTTGCCGACCGCGGCCTGCGGTCCCCACTGCGGCCGATGCTGGAACAGGTAGTCGATCATCACCGCGAGGTAGTGATTGGGTGGCAGCAACCCGGCGCCGCGGGTCACGATGCCGTGGCGGTCGTGGTCGGTGTCGCAGGCGAACGCGATATCAAAACGATCCTTCAGGCCGATCAGTCGCTGCATTGCATAGGGCGAGGACGGGTCCATGCGGATCCTGCCGTCCCAGTCCACGGTCATGAACGCGAACGTCGGATCGACCTGCTCGCTGACCACGGTGAGGTCGAGACGGTAGCGCTCGGCGATCGGCGCCCAGTACTGCACGCCGGCGCCGCCGAGTGGATCGACGCCCATGCCGATGCCGGCGGCGCGGATCGCGTCGAAGTCGATCACCGCGCCGAGATC
>JBGTGB010000142.1:0-2996 GCA_041746975.1 Haliea sp.
GGCCTTCTACCACGCCCACTACTATGCCTTTCCGCTGCTGGTGATGCTGGACCTGTTGATGGACGGTCACTGCAACCGGGACAGTTACCTGGACTTTGATCTCATGTACCTGTCGGAACTGGACCCCACCTGGGACAACGAAGAACTGGCGTTCTTGCTACAGCCGGAAGCCGCAGCGGTGGCCAACCCTGCCGCCATTGCCGCCTGCATGACCGATGCGGTGGCAGCCACCGCCGGGCGACCGCTGGATGAGTTGTTCTGGTGTGCCGGCAGCTGGGGTCATCTCTATCCCCTTACCGGGTATACCCTGGCCATGGGTTCTATCCCGGAAAACACCAGCCATGTCGCGACCCGGACCCTGGCGGCCCAGCACCGGCGGGGGCTGGCCCAGCGCACCATGGGTGATGCTGCCCTGTGCGGCCCGGTGGTGGCGCCCATGCTGCCCAAGTCCCAGTACCGCATGAGCATGTTCTTCCCGGTGCCGGAGAGCCAGGGCAACCATGCGATCGGTGAGAGCACCTTTACCTGGGGCGAGTGGCGCAGTATTCCCGCCACCGGTGAGGATGCCGTCTATGTCCTCTGGCGCTGGCAGGATTGCTGCCATACGGGAGGTTGAGGGTGACGCCCAAAACAGGAGGGTGGCATCGGGGCCTGGCGCTCATACTGGCCAGCCTGTTGGTCTGGCATCCCCTACACCACACGCTCGCAGAAACCCAGCGCAGTGCCGGCTTGCAGGGCCAGCGGGAGGGGCGGGTGTTAGTCGATAACATCACCCTGCCGACCCTGGAGAATGGTCAGTTGCGGATCCCCCTGGGGGGCGAGACCTTGACCCTGGCGCCCGATGAACTGCTGCCGGGCAGCGCAGCAAGCGATCTCTCTGGCTTGGAAAATGCCTATGGCTCAGACACCGTTTTACAGGAACGGGGCGACCAGGCCCGGGCGACCCTGGCGGAGGATGACAGCGCCACCGGCGACGCCTATCGATTGCTGAACAGCCAGCACCACAACCCGCGCCCCGGACTGGAGCAGGACCCGCTGTGGGCACTGACGGACACGGTGCAGGTCGACCCTAATATCCTGAGCCAGGTCTTTGCGGATTGCGGGTCCCAAAACAGGGATGATCCACGCTGTGTGGTGTCAGGCTTGCTGCCCCAGGCCTTCAGCGCCTGCGGCACGACTCGACGGGTCACGCCCTTCACGGACTACAAACATGTGCCCGACTACCGGATTTGTGAACAGATCCAGCAGTTGACCCGCTGTGACCTAACCAGAGAGGTGGAAGTCCGGAGTTTTGAGCAGCACTGGAGCATACAGGCGACAGGGTGTGTGGAAGATGAGGTACGCAGCTTCCAGCCTTCAGCCGCGACCTTAATCAGCGGCGATGCCAGCTTTGTGCCGCCCAGTGATCCTGCACTCAGCCTGCTGCAGTCACCCACCCCTGAAAATGCCTGGACCACCCAGGTCCAGCTGACCGGCAACGCCCAGTACCGGCTGGAATCGCAGCCCAGGGCGATCAATCCGGTAACAGGCGACGCGTTGGCCTGCGAGCCCGGTTGGCAGCCCTCCGCCGATCCTGAGTTCTGTGAGCGGGAGGTCATGTGGTGTGACGCGCCGACGTCGATACAGGGCACCCTGGTGTTTAGTGGAGACCTACTGGCGCAGCGGGTGCTGCACCACCCCGCGGATGAGGGGGTGCAGCGCTGTCTGCTACAGAGCGATCAGTTTACCGCCGTGCAGTGGCAGTGCACCGACCAGCAGCCCCGCCAGATTGATGGGCACACGTTGGGCGCCGCCGAGCTGAGCCTGCTGGCCAGCCTTTACCCCGACGAAGTGGGCTCCCCGGCGCATCTGGCGTCTACCGGCAGTTCTGATCAATTGGGGGACCGGTGCTGGGCAGCTACCGCGACCTATAACGCCGGGTCTGGCCAGGCGGAGTTCCACCTCGGCACCGGGAGTACCTGGGTGGACCCGGACGGCAATCTGCAAGTCATCGAGAATACCCTGGATAATACGACCCTCGACCGCTGTACCTCCCTCGCCGAAAATCCCGCCTGTCGTCTTGTGCGTTCTGAGTGTACCGAGGGCGCATTGGGGCACGAGGAGTTCTGCTACCTGTACAACCGTATCTATGACTGCGGCTACCCGGTGGCTCTGGACAATGCGGCCGTGGCCACCGAGGTACACTGTCCCGGGCCTGTCCGGTGCATGGGAACCGATTGCCTAAAACCCGAGACGGTGCTGCAGGCCAACTTTGCGGAAGCAGCCGCCATGCTCGATGCTGCGCAACATCTCACTAACGATATGGCATGCAACGACGCGGGCGATTGCACGGTATTCAGCGGCCAGGCGGGGGAGTGCAAGAAAGCGGTGGGTGGCATCGTGGATTGCTGCGAAAAGCCCAGTGGCATCGGTCTCGGTGAGTACATCCGCTTGATCAGTGCCATGAACCGGCTGGATACCGCGGTCATGGCCATGGATCCCAGCTCAGCGACCTACGGCGCCTGGAGCACCCTGCGGCAACCGGTGGCGGACAGTTGGAGCGCACTGCAGAAGCCCTTTGTCACAGCTTGGGACAGCCTGAGCGGAGCGGTGCCGGACACGGCAGCCCAGATGTCAGCAGAGCAGGCGGCGGGCGGCTTTATGCAGGCCCTGACCAATCAGACCGCGGAATGGGTGGGCAGCACTTTTGGGCCCGGCGCCCAGTCGGCGCTGTTCAGCAACGCCGGTGGCGCCATCGGTACGGATGGCTTGGTCTCCGGCGGTGAATTTGCGTTGGGTGGGTCTGTCGGTACGGCCCTGAGCACCGTAATGACGGCCTACATGATCTATACGGTGACCATGATCCTGATTCAGCTGATCTGGCGCTGTGAAACCAAGGAGTTCGAAATGAATGCCCAGCGCGCGCTGGGCAGCTGCCACTATGTGGGCTCTTACTGCAAATCCGAGATACTCGGCTCCTGTATCGAGAAACGCGAAAGCTACTGCTGCTTCTCATC
>JBGTGB010000143.1:0-4410 GCA_041746975.1 Haliea sp.
CGCTGCCGGCGGCCTGGGCGCGACGCTCCGCCTCGCGCTGCAGTTCCCGCACCAGACCATTGAGGCGCACCTGAATATTGTCGCTCTGACCGTAGTCCAGGGACCAGCTGCCGCTGAAGTCGACACCGGTGCGGGAGGCAACAGGCAGACGCTGCTCCTGGCTCGCGCAAGCGGCAAGCAGCAGGATCAGGAAAATCGGCAAGGCGGCGGTGAAAGTTTTCATCGGTGCCCAGTGTAACCCAGGCGCCGGGTTTACAGCAGGGGTTTGAGCTCAGCCGAACAGGCCCTCCCCTGCGGCCAGGCGCTGGCCGAGGGCGGCAAGCTGCGCGCCGGTGGAACCCAGCGCGATCTCGTTGTAACGCAGCCACAGGCAGTAGCGCCAGAGGGGATAGTCGCGGTCGATGCCGGCGCCGCCGTGCACATGCTGGCAGGCGTAGCTGAGCCGGTGGCCCACATCTCCCGCCCAGATTTTGCCTATCTGCACTTCGGTGGTCGCGGGCTGCTCATCGCTGAGGAGGGAGAGGGCCTGCCAGGCGCAGAGGCGCAGGCACTCGACGTCAATATAGCAGTCCGCCATGCGGTGCCCCACCGCCTGGAAAGTGGCGATGGGCACCCCGAACTGCTGCCGCTCACTGGTGTAGCTGGCCGCCATGCGCAGAGCGTGATCGGCTGCGCCCAGCTGCTGGGCACAGAGCGCCGCGGCGCAGCGCTCGCGGGTCCAGGCCAGGAGGGCCTCGCCACCGCTGGCCATGATGATGTCCGTCGCCGGCACGTTGACCGCCGCCAGGGTGACCCGGCAGTGGGGCTCAAAATGGGTCATCTGCAGGTCCGTGAAGGTAAGGCCGGGCGCCCGGGAATCCACCAGCACCACGGCTGTAGCATCACCCTCGCGCACCGGCAGCAGCAGCCAATCCGACTCCCGGACAAAGGGCACTGCCGCACATTCACCGTCCAGCAACAGCGTATCGCCCTGCGCGCGGGCCTGCACCCGGGTCGGGTTGGCACTGCTCAAGCCGGTCCAGAAATCGCCGGTCAGCAGCAACTCCCCGCGGGCCGCTGCAGGCAGGATCCGCTCCCGCAAGGCAGCCGGGGCAAATTTCTGCAGCGGCAGCATCGCCGACACACAGTGAGCCAGCACCGGCACGGGCGCCACACTGCGCCCCAGTTCCTCGATAAACAGGCCGAGTTCCATGAAACCCAGGCCCATACCGCCGTATTCCTCGGCCACCGCCACGCCCGGCAGACCCGCCTCAAGCAGCGTTTGCCAGAGCTCGCGGTCGAAACGTGGGGCCCGATATTCATCGTAGGCCGCCAGGCTGGCTGGGCTCACCTTGTCGTCGAGAATCTTGCGGGCGAGCCCGCGCAGCTGTTCCTGAATCTCGGATAATCCAAAGTCCATACTCGCGCTCTCCTAGCGGCTGGCGCGGGGCATCCACAGCCCCGCAGCGGAAATGATGTCGCGCTGGATCTCGTTGGCGCCGCCACCAAAAGTGATGATCGACGCGGTGCGATAAAGGCGCTCAATACGGCCGGCCTGCTCCTGGGCACCGGGGGAGTGCGAGCGCAGCAACCCCGCCTCGGCGACGATCTCCCCCAGCAGGCGATACACTTCAATAAAACCCTCGGAGCCGAATACCTTGGCGGCGGAAGCGTCTGCCATACCAAGGGTGCCCGCGGTCATGGCCCAGGACTGCTTGTACACAATCAGCTTCATGCACTCGATCAGCGCGCGACTCCGCGCCAGGTTGGCCCGCACCCAGGATTGCGCCGCCACCGGCTGGCCGTCGTCTCCGGTCGCTGCCCGCGCCCAGTGCACCACCTGGTTGAACAGCTCGGAGATGGGGCCGAAGTTGATCAGGCTCAGCCGCTCCCGGTTGAGCTGACTGGTAATCAGTTTCCAGCCGCCGTTCAGTTCCCCGACCCGGTGCTCGTCACTGACCCGAATGTTGTCATAGAAGGTCGCATTGGTGCGCACCCCGCCCAGAGTGTGCACGGGCGTACAGCTCCAGCCCGGATCGCTATTGGGCACCAGGAACATGGAGATGCCCTTGTGCTTCTTCGGTGCATCCGGGTCGGTGCGCACCGCCAGCCAGGTGTAGTCGCAGAAATGCGCCAGGGAGGTCCACATCTTCTGGCCGTTGATCACCCAGTCGTCGCCGTCGCGTACGGCGCTGGTGCGCAGGGCAGCGAGGTCGGTGCCGGCCCCGGGTTCGGAGTAGCCGATCGACACCAGCAGCTCGCCGCGCAGGATCTGCGGCACGATTTCCTCCCGGATCCAGGCATTGCCATGCTCGGCCAGAGTGGGGCCCACGGACTCCGTGGTCAGGAACGGGAACGGGTAGCCTGCGCGCATCACCTCTTCAACGAACACGAATTGTTCCAGCGGCGAGAGGCCGCGGCCGCCGTACTCTTTCGGCCAGCCAAGGCCGATCCAGCCGTCGCGACCCATCTGCGCCAGCGCTGCCCGCCACAGGGGGCCGCCGCCCTCGCCCATGTCGCGCTCGCACTCGGCCCGCAGTTCCGGGGTCATCATGTCGCGGAAATAGGCGCGCAGCTCATCGCGCAGCGCCAGCTGTGCGGGCGTAAACTGTATTTTCATTGCGGCCTCCGGGCGCTTGTCAGAAACATGGTAATCGCTGCGGCACACTGCCGCAGGCGGAGTTGCGGCCAAACTTATTGGCGAAAGCGCTCAGTTCGCCGCCTGCAGTCGGCGCAGATCCTGCAGTATTTCCCGCCACATGGGATCGGGGGCTGCGTAGGGGGCGTAGATCGCCAACCGGTCTGCGCAGTCGCCATAGCGCTCCAGCAGGGCAGCAGCGATATCCCCGGGGTGACCGCTTACCGCAAAGGCAGCGACAAACTCCTCATCTATATGTGTGCCCAGTGCATCCCACTGACCCTGCTTGGAGAGCTTGTTAAGCTCCGGCTGCAGATCGGCGTACCCGATCGCCGCCATCGGTGGCAGGTAGGCAGGCGTGGAGGCATAAAAGCCCAGCAAGCCCCGCACAGCGGCTGCGGCGGTCTCGCGCCCCGCCGCGTCCTCCCCGGTAATGACAATAGCGTTGACCTGCAGCGTGAAATCCCCGCGTGACTTGCCGGCCTTCGCCAGACCTCGATCCACCGCTGGCAGCGCCTGCTCGCGCAGGAAACGCTCGTTATTAAAGGGATGCACGATGAGGCCATCCGCTACCTCGCCTGCAATTTCAGTCATCCGCGGACCGAGGGCGCCGAGCATTATCGGCGGGACCCCAAAAGGATTGGGGCCGGGGTTGAACATTGGCGTCATCAGAGTGTGGCGATAGAATTTTCCCTCATAGGAAAGTCGAGTACCGTTCTGCCAGCAGTCGAAAATCGCCTTCAGCGCCAGTATATAGTCGCGCATGCGGGTCGCCGGTGGATCAAAGTCGACACCGAAGCGCTTCTCGATATGCGCTTTGATCTGGGAACCTATACCCAGCAGGAAGCGGCCCTCACTGTAGCGCTGCAGATCCCAGGCCTGGTAGGCCAGGTGCAGCGGGTTACGCGGGAAGGCCACGGCAATACCCGTAGCGATATCCAGCCCCGGGGCGTGTTCCGCCGCCAGGACCAGGGGCAGAAACGGGTCCCAGCTGCCCTCCAGCGTATAGACCCCGTCATAGCCGATAGCCGCCAGGCGCCGGGCTTCTGCAGCCGCGCTGTCCAACTGCGCATAGAATGGCCCATCGATTTTTATCGTCACTGCTTTTCTCTTCCGTGTCGGGGTGCGAATGTTCTTGCCACAAGGAGTTATAACGCAGTGCATCGCGCCGCGGCCACGACAATGTCGTCGCGACCCAGTATCTATGCAGCAGGCGCAATACAGGCCGCGTGTTGGTACAGATAGGTGTACACCCGAGCGCGCCCGTACTCGCAGTCTGGGCCATAATCCCTGTCCCACAAGGAGGACCCAGCTAAATGAAAACCGGAATCTGCCTACCCTACATGAAAGCCGGACTGACCCGCGAGAACTACCTGGAATGGTTCCAGCGCGTCGATACCGGGCCGTTCCACAGTATCTCTTGCGGCGAGCGGGTGCACGGCCCCACCGTTGATATGCGCGTACTGCTGGCGGCAGCCGCCGCCTGTACCAGCAAGGTGCAGATCACCCCGACCCTCTACGTACTGCCCATGCACAGCGCCGTGCAGGTGGCCAAGGAAGTCGCCAGCCTGGACATCCTCTCCGGCGGCCGGGTGCAGCAGGTCTGCGTCGGCTACGGTGGTCGCGAGGCCGACTACGCCGCGGTCGACGCACCCTTCAAGGGACGCTACGGCCGCATGGACAAGCAGGTCGCCACCCTGCGCCAAGTCTGGAGTCAGCAGGAAGTCATCCCCGGCGCCGGCGCAATCGGCCCCCTCCCCACCCGCGAGGGCGGCCCGCAACTGCTGGCTGGC
>JBGTGB010000144.1:0-2001 GCA_041746975.1 Haliea sp.
TGATCGAGGCGGTGGAGCGGCGGGCCAAATATCTACTGTTCCACACCGCCGCCGGCAGCCTGCTGGTGCATCTCGGGATGTCGGGTTCCCTGCGGGTGATCCGCGACCACAGCCCCCTGCTGCGCCACGACCACGTTGAAATCCTGCTCGCCAGCGGCGATCGCCTGCGCTTCAACGATCCACGCCGTTTCGGCTGCATGCTGTGGCTGGAGCCCGGCGCCTCGCATCCCCTGCTTGCTGGGCTGGGCCCCGAGCCCCTGTCAGCCGAATTCAGCGGTACGCTACTCTATCGCCGCTCCCGTGGCCGACGCGCCCCGGTCAAGCCCTTCCTGATGGACGGTAGCATCGTGGTAGGGGTTGGTAATATTTACGCTAACGAAGCCCTGTTTTTGTCCGGCATTCGCCCTGATCGCCCGGCAGGGCGCATTGGCCCGGCTCGCTACGAGCGCCTTGCCGAACAGGTAAAGCAAGTGCTAACTTCCGCTATAAGCCAAGGTGGTACAACCTTGCGCGACTTTGTAGGGGGTGATGGCAAGCCCGGCTACTTTGCTCAACAGCTGTATGTCTATGGCCGTGGCGGGCAGTCCTGCAAGCGCTGTCAGAGGCCGCTGCGCGAGTGTCGGCTGGGGCAGCGGGCGACGGTCTATTGCGTGGCCTGTCAGCGCTGAACAGGCTAAACTGAAGGCGTTGCCATCTGGGGTCGGATTTTTTCCGGGAGTGGAAAATGAAAACAATATCTGCAAGCCGTCGTCTCGCGTCCATCGCACTGGTGGCCTCACTGCTCACAGCGTCACCGCTGTGGGCCCAGAACGCAATCGATGAAAGCCCTTCTGCCGGTGCCATGGTGGGCGACCTGCTGGTGGCCAGGCCCATTGGCGTGGTAATGACGGTAGGTGGCGCAGCTGCCTGGATTGTCAGCCTGCCCTTTACCCTGATGGCCGGGCATGCCGGAGAAGCTGCTGAGACCCTCATGGTTGGCCCGGCGGAATCGACCTTCCTGCGTTGCCTGGGTTGCCGGGAAACCGGCTACACCAACAAGGATATCGATCGCAATCGTGAGCGTGCCCAGGCGGCGGATGCGCAGCCCGCCGACTAGCTGAATTTGGCGGTGAGTGCCTGGGCGACCGGCTCAGGCACGAAGGGCGTGATATCTCCACGCAGCGCTGCAATCTCCCTGACCAGGGAGGAGGAGATATAAGACAGGTGTTCTGAGGGCGTCAGGAACACACTCTCGAACTCAGGATCCATCGCCCGGTTCATGTTGGCCAGTTGGAACTCGTACTCAAAATCCGCTACCGCGCGCAGTCCGCGCAGGACACAGCGTGAATTCTGGCTCTTCGCAAACTCGATCAGCAGGTTGCTGAAGCCCACCACCTCGACATTATCAAGGTGCTGCAGGGACGCCCGGCACAGTTCGACCCGCTGTTCCAGGGAGAATAGCGGGGTCTTCTTCTCGCTGTGGGCAACGGCGACCACTACCTTGCCAAACAGGCGCGCAGCCCGTTCGGTCAGATCGACATGGCCATTGGTGATCGGGTCGAAGCTGCCCGGGTAGATAACCGTGTGTGTACGCATGAGGCCGCCCGGCGTCATTAGACAAGCTGCGGATGGTAAACACTCACTGATTCCGGTGCAAATACCCCGCGACTGCGACCTACGCGGCGGCGACCCGGACGTGATACAGGCGGTAGTTGACCGCTCCGGCAGTTTTGTCGCGGTGCAGGTGCCAGGTCCCAGGCAACTCCGGCACCGGGTCTCCGCTACCGGTCTCGATATAAACACAGGCACCCGCGGTCAGCAGCTCCCGGCCCTGGAGCAATTCGCAGGCGGGAGCCACCAGCGCCTGGCCAAAGGGCGGGTCGATAAAGACGATATCCCAAGGTTGGTCAGCCCCCGCCAGAAAGTCGCTGGCCGTTGCGGCGTGGCAGTTGGCCAACGCCTGTGCCCCAAGGTCCGCAAGGTGGCGCCGGATCTGCGCCACGCTGGCCGGGTTGTTGTCGA
>JBGTGB010000145.1:0-4129 GCA_041746975.1 Haliea sp.
GGGAAGTGGGCTGTCCCCAGCTACACCTGCTGGCGGACAACGATGCCCTGGTACCGGCGCTGGTGGCCGCCGCACTGGACCGGGAGCTGGGCACTGCCAGGGGCGCCGAAGTTAGGGTCCTCGAGGCCGATTGTCACGCCCTTCCTCTCTCCTCCGCGCCGCTGCTGGCAGCTGCGCTGCGGGAATTCCTGGCGCCTGCGGCAGCCGCTGCTGCCGCAGCGACGGCCGCCGCCATTACACCGGTTGCGAAAGGCGATATCGCCGCATCTTTCAGCCGCGCAGCAGCGCGTTACGACAGCGTGGCCGCCCTGCAGCAGGACGTCGGTCAACGACTGCTGGGGCGAATCGGTGAGATGAAGCAGCCCTCGGTCCTGCTGGATCTGGGCTGTGGCACCGGCTATATCCAGCCCCGGCTGCTGGAGCGCTTCCCGCACAGCCGCTACCTCGGTGCGGACATTGCCGTGGGCATGCTGGATTATGCCCGCGCTCGCCACCCCAGTATTGGCAGCTGGGTGGCAGGAGACGCTGAGGCATTGCCGCTGGCCTGTGAATCCGTCGGCCTGATTTACAGTAGCCTGGCGTTTCAGTGGTGCTACCGGCCCGACCTGCTGTTTGCCGAATTAGGGCGAGTGCTGGAGCCAGGCGGCAGCTGCTTCTTCAGTTCCCTGGGACCGGCCACCCTGCAGGAGCTGCGTCAGTCCTGGGCTGTGGCGGACAGCAGTCAGCACGTCAATAGTTTCCTCTCGGAGGAGGCCTTGCAGGATGCCGCGACAACCGTCGGGGCAGTGCGCCTCCAGCTGCGCAGCGAGCGAATTGTCATGCGCTACCAGCGGGTCGGTGAACTGCTATCGGAACTCAAGACTCTGGGTGCCCACAACATGAACTCAGGCCGCTCCGGGGGCTTGACCGGGCGGCGGCGCCTGGCGGCAATGATCCGGGCCTATGAGGACTGGCGCGAGCCGGAGGGACTGCCAGCGACCTACGATGTGCTTTACGGGCACCTGGAGAAAGTATGAGCACCGCGTTTTTTGTCACGGGCACCGATACCGAAGTGGGCAAGACCGCGGTCAGCTGCGCCCTGTTGCTTGCCGCCAAGACAGCCGGGTTGACCACGGCAGCGGTCAAGCCGGTGGCCGCAGGCTGTGATGCCAATGGCCACAATGAGGATGCCCTGGCGCTGCAGGCAGCCATGACCCTGGTGCTGCCCTACGCCCAGGTAAATCCGGTGGCGCTGCAACCGGCGATCGCGCCCCATATCGCCGCCGCACAGGCCGGGCGTCGCCTGAGTGCGGATCGGCTGGCGGGACTCTGCAGGGGCGTTATGCACAGTGGTGCGGATCTGGTGCTGGTGGAAGGCGCAGGTGGCTGGCGGGTACCGCTGGGGCCGCGGGAAACTCTCGCCGACGTGGCGATCGCCCTCGGGATCGATGTCATCATGGTGGTGGCCATGCGCCTGGGCTGTATCAATCACGCTCTGCTGACAGCGGAGGCAATCCACGCCGATGGCCTGCGTCTGGCGGGTTGGGTTGCCAACCAGCCCGGAGCACTCATGGCCTGCCACGCGGAAAATCTGGACACATTGCAGCGTCTGCTGCCTGCCCCGCTGCTGGGAGGAATCCCCTGCATTACCCCGTTTGATTCCGAGGAGGCGTCACAACACATTGATTTATCGAGCCTATTGATAAAGTAAGTACTTACATATAAACGCTGTCCTGTGAGGGATGTAACCAGATTACGCAAGCTGGTCGCGGCCCACCGCGTGAAAAGATGTTTGACTTCGGTAGCGAAACCCGCAGAATGTGATCGCCGAAAACATGAGTTCAACGCATCGCGAGGTATCAGCATGCTGCAGTACAAAGCGCCGCTCCGGGACATCCGGTTTGTCATGAACGAATTGCTGGAGTCCGAGGCCCTCTATCAGCGCCTTCCCGGCTACGAAGAAGTCAGCCAGGACCTGATGGATGCCATCGTAGAAGAGGGAGCCCGCTTTGCAGAGAACGTGCTGTCGCCTCTGAACCAGTCGGGAGATGAGGAGGGCTGCACCTGGAGAGACGGTGAGGTCACTACGCCGACTGGCTTCCCGGAAGCCTACCAGCAGTTTGTTGACAATGGCTGGCCGGCCTTGGCCGCAGACATCGAATACGGCGGCCAGGGCCTGCCCAATCTGCTCGGCATCATCATCAACGAACTGGCGGGGACCGCGAATTGGTCCTGGCTGATGTACCCAGGCTTGAGCCACGGCGCCATCAAGACCATCGAGGAACACGGCGATGAGGAACAAAAGCAGAAATACCTGACCCGGCTGATTGAAGGCAAGTGGACCGGCACCATGTGCCTGACCGAATCCCAGTGCGGTAGCGATCTCGGCCTGCTACGGACCAAGGCCGAGCCGCAGGCGGATGGCAGCTATGCCATCACCGGGACCAAGATATTCATCAGCGCCGGCGACCACGACATGGCGGAGAATATCATCCATATCGTTCTCGCCCGACTCCCCGACGCTCCTCCCGGCACCAAGGGCATATCCCTGTTCATCGTGCCCAAGTTCAGGCTCAGCGAGGATGGTACGGTAGGCGAGCGCAACGGCGTTCACTGCGCCTCCATCGAGAAGAAGATGGGGATCAAGGCGTCCGCCACCTGCGTGCTCAACTTTGACGGCGCCACTGGCTATCTGATCGGCCCAGCCAACCGCGGTCTCAATGCGATGTTCACTTTCATGAACACCGCGCGTATTGGTACTGCCATCCAGGGTCTCGCTCACGGTGAGCTGTCCTACCAGGGCGCGCTGGCCTACGCCCGCGACCGCCTAGCCATGCGCAGCCTGACCGGACCGAAGAACCCCGAAGGCCCTGCCGACCCGATCATTGTGCACGCGGACGTGCGGCGCATGCTGTTGACCCAGAAGGCGTTCGTTGAAGGCAGCCGCGCGTTTCTCTACTACCTGTCACAGCAGGGCGACATCCTCGACGCGGGCAGCGAAGGAGAAGCCAAGGCGGCGGACGATCTGCTTGCCTTCCTCACGCCTATCGCCAAGGCTTTTGTGACCGAGACCGGCTACGAAGCGGCGAACCTTGGCCTGCAGGTCTACGGCGGCCACGGCTTTATCAAGGAGTGGGGCATGGAGCAGATCGTGCGCGATGCGCGCATCGCCATGCTCTACGAAGGGACCACCGGCATCCAGGCACTGGACCTGATCGGGCGCAAGGTGCTGGGCTCCGGCGGCAAATTGCTGATGGGCTTTACCGACCTGGTAGGCACCTTTTGTGACGAACACGCTGAGGGGGCGGACGCCGAGTTCACCAGCGTGCTCAAGTGCTACAAGGACGACTGGCTGGATCTGTCGCTGAAAATAGGCGAGAAAGCGATGCAGAACCCGGATGAAGCCGGTGCCGCCGCGGTCGACTACCTGATGTACAGCGGCTATGTCACCCTGGCGTATTTCTGGGCCCGGATGGCGGTGCTGGCACGACAGAAGATTGCCGCTGCGGAGGGCGATACCTCATTCTACGAAGCCAAGGTGCTGACGGCGCGGTTCTATTACGATCGCATCCTGCCTAGGACCCTGTCGCACAAGCAGGCGCTGCTGTCCGGCTCCGACAACCTCATGAACATGCCCGCAGCACTGTTTGATGTTGCCGGCTGAGGCCGGGCGCTTTCAGTGACTTTTGCTCCGGGAGCGAGGACAATATCTCCTGGCTCCCGGGAGGATGTTATGTCGGAACAAAAAGTGCAGCAGGATGAGGCGGACAGCCACAGCCGCCTCTACCCCGAGGACCAGGCAAAGGTTGACGCCTTCGTCTCCAGCGGGGTTAATTCGGTCCCACGCAAACCCTTCAAACCCCTGCGCCTAGTGGTAATGCTTATCGTCGTGATCACCGGGTTCAGCTTGCTGAGTCAGGT
This sequence comes from Haliea sp., assembly GCA_041746975.1. Taxonomy (GTDB): domain Bacteria; phylum Pseudomonadota; class Gammaproteobacteria; order Pseudomonadales; family Halieaceae; genus Haliea. Next base: position 3,901 of record JBGTGB010000145.1, read on the forward strand.
GATCGCCAGGTGGGCAGGCGTGTACTAGGGCCAGCGTCAGAGATAGTAGCGACGCCACTGCTGGCGTGCGAGCTCTTGGTTCGCGGTCGCCGCTCTGGTATATTTGTCCACCTCAAATTTTCGGTGTGTAGCGCAGCCTGGTAGCGCACTTCGTTCGGGACGAAGGGGTCGGAGGTTCGAATCCTCTCACACCGACCATATCCCCCTCCGGCAACATCCAATAACGTCC
>JBGTGB010000146.1:0-13469 GCA_041746975.1 Haliea sp.
CGCGGCTGGCTGTGGCAACTCGATTTGGACACAGGCCTGGCAAGCCGACTGACGCGCGGTGCCGGACTCGACTCCCGCCCGCGCTGGTCGCCCGATGGCAAACGGCTGGCATTTGTACGTGACTCCGGGAAGGACACGGCAATCATCGTGCTTGATCTTTCCAGTGGCAGCGAAATGACAATCAACACCGAAGCCATCGAGCTGGATCCGGAGTTTTCCGCTGATGGACAGTGGTTGTACTACACCTCTGGCGTGAGCGGATCACTCAATCTCTGGCGGTATCACCTGGAGTCGGGAGACGAGGAACAACTTACTGACCTGCCTCAGGTTGTACGCAATGCGCGGCGCTTGGCCAACGGCACCAGTATGCTTTACCTGCACGGTAGCGGAGCGCACCGGGTACTGCGGGTCTGGGATTTCGAGTCTGGCAGCGACACCATTGCCCTTGAGCAGACCCTGGTTTACCGCTTTACCGCCGACGCCCACCCCGATCTGCCGCTGATCGTTTACAGCGCACCGATCGACAATGCCTATCACCTCTGGACCATGGATCTCGGTGATTCGCGGGTTCGTCACCGGCTAACCGATGGCAACTCTTTCGCCATGACGCCCGCCTTCAGCGCTGACGGAACACAGATTTTTTTCGTGGATCTCGACGAAAACCGCCAGTTCAGGCTGATGCGTATCCCCACGTATGGCGGTGCACCGGTGCCGGTAACGATAGCGAAATGGGATCTTGGTGAGTCCAGCGGCACCTTGAACGCCAGGGTTACTGATGCCGAAGGGAATCTGCTCACTGCGCGTGTTGCTATTATCCGTGAGGACGGCTATCCGGTGGCATTTCATGAGGATGCTACCTACTTCGATCCGCAATCGGGCCGACATTATTTTTATCTGCAAGGCGAAACTGAGATAACGCTTACAGTCGGCAAATACCGGGTGACTGCCGCTCGCGGTCCGATGGCTCCATTGGTGGAATCGACAATACAGATCGAGCCTGATCGATCGACTGATGTCAGTTTGGAGATGGTACGCATTTGGGATGCTGCCGCTGCAGGCTATGTGTCAGCCGATCATCATGTGCATTTGAATGGCGACGGTCATCACCGTTCGACTCACACCGATGCTCTGCGCTTAATGGAGGGAGAAGATCTGGACCTGCTTGCACCCATGTCATGGAATCAGTGGGAGCGCAGACTTGATGCTGCGGTTTTGGGACTGGAAACCGTAAGTAACGGCCGAATTGTGGCCCAGAGCCAGGAGATCCGTTCTCATTTTCACGGACACGTTGGCCTGCTGGGCACAGACAAGGCTTACGCACCGTGGTTCTGGGGCCCGGACAACCCAAGCCTGGGCGACCCGGATCGCAGCAATGGTGAAGTTATGGACTTCGCCGAGCGTACCGGTGCATTTCCCGTCTACGTCCATCCCATCGCCCGGGACGCCGATCCCTTTGACCACCTGGACGACAATCCCATTCCTTTGGAACTGATTTCCGACGCCATGCTTACTGAGCGCTTCGGCCTTGAAATGGTGTGCGTTTGGGTCAGTCCGCTGGGCAATGCCCACCTGTGGTATCGCTTGCTGAATGTTGGCCGCCCAGTGGCAGCCATGTCAGGGACCGACTCCTGGGTAGATTTTCATCGCACGATGGCAGTGGGCAGCGGCCGTAACTATGTGCGCCTGGAGGGCGCCGAATTCACCTCCCATGCGGTACTGGAGGCAGCTGCATCCGGGAGAGGTTTTGTCACCACCGGCCCGGCTCTGATGTTTTCTATCGGCGATGCGCAACCCGGCGACGTGGTACCCGCAGGGCGTCAGGATTGGCAGGCAACGCTGGTCAGCACTACAGATATTGATGTGCTTGAACTTGTGGTCAACGGTGTGGTGGTGGAGGCACTGGAGGGCATCAAAGCTGGAGAAGAGCGTGACTATCGCGGTAGTGTCGTTTTGCCCGAGGGCGGGTGGATTGCCATGCGGGCGTATGCTGGCGAAGTTCAGGAGGATGCCTGGCCAACCATGCATGCAAGGCCCTTTGCTCACAGCTCGCCGGTATGGATTGCTGCCGTTGGTAGTACGGAAGCCCGCGCACGCTCGGCCGCCGCCGCCGATCTGATCCGCGCCATCGATGCCGCCGAGGAAACGATGCGGGCAGCTTATGGTGAAACCGAAATGACCCGGGTAATGGCACGGTATGCAGAGGCGAGAAACCGTCTTACCGGCATGTTGAGATAAGCGCCCTCGGCACCGCTTTGCTGGAAGAGCGCCGGACCTTGTGCCAGAATAGGGTCAAACTAACTGGTATTAGTTCATGGCCACAGGCTCTGCCTATACACTCGCCCCAGACTGCAGGGACCTCGCCCACCTGCGCGGGGAGTTCGGCTGGCCCCTGCTGGGGATAACGCTGGAACTGCTGCGCGACCAGCTGGGCCTGGCGCGACGCTTCTACCGCCAGTACGGCCCGGTGTCCCGCATTCAGCTGGCGCGCCAGCGCGGGGTGCTGGCGCTGGGCCCGGACCTCGCCCAGACCATCCTGCTGGACAAAGAGCAGAACTTTTCCGCCAAGATGGGCTACCGGTGGTCCCTCACCCCCTACTTTGGCGAGCACTACCTGCTCGGCAACGACTTCGACGAGCACAAGTTCCAGCGCCGGATCATGCAGACCGGCTTCAAGACGGCTGCCATGCGCGGCTACGTGGAGCTGATGAACCCGATTCTGGAGCAGGGCATCGAGCACTGGGACCAGCTACCGGAGTTCCGCTTTTTCCCGCAGATCAAGGAACTGCTGCTGGCGATGGCGCTGAAGGTGTTCTACGGCGTCGATGGCGGCAGCGCTGTGGCGGGTGAGCTTTCGCGGGCGTTCATCGACATCACCGAGGGCATGCTGGGGCTGTTTCACGTCGACCTGCCCGGGTTCCGCTTTCACCGCGGCCAGCGAGGCAGGCGGCTGATCGAGGCGTATCTAAGCAGCCTGCTACCCGCGGCCCGGCAGGAGGAGCGCAGGGACATGCTCGCCTACATGGCCAAGGAAACCCGGTCCGACGGCGAGCTGTTCTCGGACCAGGAGCTGGTGGACCACGCCAACTTTCTGCTGTTTGCGGCCCACGACACGACGACCAGCACCCTGACCCACATGATGTATTACCTCGCGCGTTACCCTGAGTGGCAGCAGCGCATCCGCGCGGAGGGGCGGGCGGTGAACCCCGCCGGCCCGCTGGGCTACGACGATCTGCCGTCTCTACCACTGTTGGAAGCAGCCTTTTTCGAGTCCCAGCGCCTGCATCCTTCGGTCGGGGTCATGGTCCGGCGCACCATCCGCGACTGCAAACTGGGTGAGGTCGATGTGCTCGCCAATACTCAGGTATTCCAGTTCCCCATGTTCACCAACCGCATGGAGGAGCACTGGCGTGATCCGGACAGCTTCGATCCCGATCGTTTCCTGCCGCCGCGGCAGGAGCAGAAGGGCCACCCCTTCGCCTTCATGCCCTTTGGCGGCGGTGCCCACAAGTGTATAGGCATGCACTTCGGCAATATGCAGGCGCGGCTGTTCAGCCACCTGTTCTTGCAGCGCTATGAAATCAGCCTGCCGCCGGGGCATCAGGCCAGCTTCCAGACCGTGCCTCTGCCGAAACTCAGGGACGACTTGCCACTGCGTTTGCGCCGCTTGTAGCGCTTGCAAATTGCGGGGCGGGGTATCACCCTTGCAGTCTGTGCATGGCTGCTGCGCACTGCAGCGGTCGCCCCCTGGGTCACAGTGAGTGAGGTATGTCCCATTGCGGTATCGGGTAATCTGTCTGGTCTTTTCATTGCATGCCCTGTTTCTGGCCCCTCCTCTACAGGCGCTGGATCTGCCTCTGGCGCGCGAGGGCTATAGCGACGCGCTCCGCGCCATCAATCGGGGCCAGTGGACGGAGTACCAGCGGCTGCGTCCGGGGCTGGAAGACTATCCGCTGGCCATCTATCTGGACTACTACGAACTCAGCCGCAAAACCCGCCAGGTCCGCCCGGGCGATGCCAATCTGTTTCTGCAGCGCAGCCAGGGCTCGCCGCTGCCGAACCGTTTTCTCTCGGGGTACCTGTCCCAGGCGGGCAGGGACGGACGCTGGGGGGATTTTCTCGCGGTGATGTCCACCGAGCCCAACAGCATAGAACTGAAGTGTTACTACTTTCGCGCCCGCCTGGCCGAGGACGATCCGCTGGCCGCCTGGGAAGGCGCCGAGCGCCTCTGGGTGCACGGTGAGTCGCGCCCGAAAGCCTGCGACCCGCTATTCGATGCCTGGCAGAAGGCCGGGAAACTGAGCGACGACATTGTCTGGGCGCGCCTGCTCAAATCTTTTGAAGCGCGCCAGCGGTCCTTGATGAGCTTCGTGGCGGGCAGGGGCAGCGACAGTCTGCGCCCCTGGTCAGAGCGCCTGCTGGAGGTTTACAGCAGTCCGGACCGCTTGCGCAGCCTGGTTCCTGTGGCGGACGACGTCCGCGCTGCTGATATCGTCGCCTACGGTACCGCCTACTTTGCCCGCTACAAGCCGGTGCCGGCATTGCAGCAGTGGTTACATTATTCGGGGCAGATGCACTTCAGCGAGACGCAGCGGGCGCTGGCGGAGAAAGCGTTGGTGCTGCGCAGCCTGTTTGCCAAGTCCCCGGAGAATCTGCCCTGGGTGGACGAGGCGCTGGCCCGTCTCGGCGATGACAGTCTGGTGGAAATCCGCCTGCGCTGGGCCCTGCAGGAGCGGGACTGGACTGCGCTTGCAGCCAATCTGCAGAAGCTGACCGCGACCGCCCGAGGAGATCCCGCCTGGCGCTACTGGCAGGCCGTAGTGCACGAACGGGCCGGCGAGCAGGTGTTGGCGGAAGCGCTGCTGCGTGATCTGGCCCGGGAGCGCGATTACTACGGGTTTCTCGCCGCGGAGCGGCTGGGGCTGCCGCCCACCTTCAATCATCAGGTGACGGTACTGGCGCCAGAGCGGACCGAGCCGCTGCGGCAGCTTCCCGTGGTGCGCCGCATTGAGGAGCTGTACTTCCACAGGGAAGAGAACCTGGCACACTCGGAGTGGTATCAGGTTCTGCAAAGCACCTCCCCGCAGGAGCAGCAGGAGCTGGCGACGCTGGCCTCTACGCTGGGCTGGCACCGCATGGCCATCGATGCGGCCAACAAGGCGGAAGCCTGGGATGCCCTGAACCTGCGCTTTCCCACGCCCTACCAGGACACCTTCAGCCGTCACGCCAGCCAGCGCCAGGTTCCGGTCACTGAATTGATGGCCATCGCCCGGCGCGAGAGCGCATTCTACGCCGGCGCCCGTTCGCCGGTGGGTGCTCGCGGGCTGATGCAGGTCATGCCAGCCACGGGCAAGCAGGTGGCCGCCCAGATCAAGGCCAAACACAGCGACCAGGCCCTGTATGACGTTGAGCACAACGTGCTGCTGGGCAGTGCCTACTATCGCCAGCTGCTGGATCGCTACGGCGGCAACCGGGTGCTGGCGATGGCGGCGTACAATGCCGGCCCACACCGGGTTGATCGCTGGCGCAATAAACCTGACGCAACGGTGCCGGTGGATGTCTGGATCGAGACCATCCCGTTCCGCGAGACCCGCAACTACGTCAAGGCGGTGCTGGCCTACAACCTGGTGTTCAAGTATCTGCTCGGGGAGGAGGGCACGCTGCTCACCGACCAGGAGCGCAGGCTGACCTATTGAGCAGCAACCGGTAGTGATCGGCTCCGGCCTGAGTTTCGTGATTCCGGTGCGCAATGAGGCGGATCGCATCGGTGAATTGCTGGCTGTGCTCGCGGGGGATTTTCCCGGCGCCCAGCGCATAGTGGTCGACGGCGGCAGCAGCGACCACACGGTGGCTGCTGCCATGCCAGGAGCCACCCAGCTCCTGTTGGGGGAGGCGGGCCGGGCGGCGCAGATGAATCTTGGCGCTCGCGCTGCCAGCGGCGATTACCTGCTGTTTCTGCACGCTGACAGTCGGCCGCGGTTTGCCAGTGCGGCCCTTGAGCAAGTCCTGGCAGCAGCACCCGAATGGGGTTTTTTCCCCCTGCGTCTGGATGGCCAGCAAGCGGTGTTCCGGTTGCTGGAGCGCGCGATCAGCTTGCGTTCGCGTTACAGCGGCATCGGCACCGGAGATCAGATGCTGTTCGTGCGCCGTGATCTGTTCATGGCCTGTGGTGGTTTCGCCTCCATTCCCCTGATGGAGGACGTGGAACTCTGCAAACGCTTGCGCCGCAGGGTACAGCCGCTGGTGCCGGACCTCGCCGTGGAAACCTCCAGTCGTCGCTGGGAGCAGCGGGGCGTGCTGCGCACGGTACTGCAGATGTGGGGTCTGCGTTGCGCCTATGCCCTGGGTGTGGCTCCAGAGCGGCTGCGGCGGATCTATTATGGCTCAGATGGCTGAGCGGATACTGCTGCAGCAGTTCGCCAAGGCTCCCGAGCCCGGCCGGGTGAAGACCCGCATGCTCACGCAGCTTTCGCCGGTCGAAGCCTGCGCATTGCATGAGGAGCTGGTGCGCTGGACTTGTGGAACCCTCCTCGAATCCGGTCTCGGCGCGGTAGAGCTCTGGGTGGCCGGCGATTCAGGTCACGCGCTGTTCGTCGATTGCGCTTCCCGGTGGCAGATTACTTTGCATACACAGGCTGCTGGCGCTGAGCTGGGGTTGCGTATGCGCGAGGCGCTGAATGACGGCCTCGCCCGCGCCGACCGCGTGCTGTTGGTGGGCAGTGACTGCCCGGCGTTGAGCGGCGGTTATTTGCAGGAGGCGCTCAAGGCGCTGGACACCGCAGACCTGGTGCTGGGACCCGCGCTGGATGGTGGATATGTCTTGATCGGGGCGAAGCGGCCGGTTGATGCGGTCTTTGTCGACATTGGCTGGGGTAGTTCCAGGGTGCTGGCAGAGACGCTGGCGCGGGCGCAGTCGGCGGCAATTACTGTGGCTGAGCTGCAGCCGCTGCAGGACATTGACCGGCCCGAAGACCTGCCGCACTGGCAGGCATTGCGGCAGCGGGGCCGGGTCAGGCAGTAGCGGTGGCGACTTCCTCCCGCAGAGGAGCGTCGGTGTCGGCACGCGAGCGTTGGTACAGCAACCATGCTATGGCGGTGCAGTAGCTGAGGTTGGTCTGCAACTCGCTGTCCGGGTCACTGAGGAACGCCCGTTGACTGGCGAGGCCCCGTACCCGGCTGGCCAGGTCTGGGCGAAAAGCCAGGTAGCGGTCCCAGATGTCACGGTGCTGCCCGGTGGTGATATGAAACAGGCCGAGGCCGGTGTTGCGGGCCGAAAACAGGCCCAGGTCGGGTGCGGAGACCGCTGCCTTGAGCAGGAAATCCTCGCTGGCGGGGGTCCATACGCCCAGATACTTGAGAGTTGGCCGGATGACCTGCTCTCTCAGATGCTCCGCAGTGACGTACATAGGCTGTTTCTCCTGACTGGCAAGCAAGTTTTAGCACAGGAGACCAATAAAGCCAATAAAAATAACACCTTGCAGCGTATTATTTACAAAACATTTGGAAAGGGACCGTAACTGACATTTTCGGGGCGGCTAGCAAGCATAGGGGGAGCCTGTTTTCCTCCTCTTACTGCGGCCAACTGCCGTCAAATGTAGTTAAAAGTTGACTAAATCTAACTTCCGGCAATTTTTACCCGATAGCCCCGGCGCTCGAGCTCAGTTTGTAGAGTTGGCCGCTGGTCGCCCTGGATCTCGATCTCATCGCCCTTGACCGAGCCGCCCACGCCGCATTTCTGCTTCAGCGCACTGGCGAGTTCCTTGAGTTCGGCAGCCGCCAGTGGCAGGCCGCGGACTATGGTCACCGCCTTGCCACCGCGGCCCTTGGTTTCCCGGTGCAGGCGCACAATACCGTCACCGACAGCCGCCGGGCGCGCGCTGCCGCAGACGCAGCTGGCCTCGGGGCGCTGGCACTGGGGGCAGAGTCGGCCGCCGTCAGTGGAGTAAACCAGGCGGGAGTTTGTGCGGTCGCTTTTGGCCATCACGGTTCCAGAGGATTGAGCAGTGCCGCGGAGTATATTAGCCTCCGGCCTGCATTTAAATCGCGTGTCAGCCCCGGCCCCTGGTGAAGAACGTTCCCGAATGAAGAAGAAAGAATTGCAAAGTCAGCTGGAAGCCCTGCAAAGCCAGGTCGCGTTCCAGGACGATACGCTGCAGGCCCTGCAATCCGCGCTGGCGACCCAGCAGCAGGATCTGCTCACAATGCAGCGTCAGCTGACTTTGCTCAAGCAGCGTCAGGACGAGCAGGCGCAGGATGCCGGGGAGGGATCGCAAGCGCCCACGCATGAAGTACCACCACATTACTGAGGAGCACATGATGTCAGAGGACAGCGCGCGCAAGGATACGCCTGAGCAGGCTGAATTCCGTGCCTTTTGCCGGGATTGGCTGCAGGGCAGCAAGCCCGGCGAGCCGCCGGTGCGGCTGCCGCAGTCACCGCTGGAAATCATGACCCAGGAGCAGCTCAGCTACCTGCAGGCGTGGCAAAAGTCGGCCTACGATGCCGGGCTCATCGGTTGTGACTACCCGGTCGAGGTCGGCGGCGGCGGCCGCAAGGACTGCCAGAAAGTTGCCAATGAGGAAATGCTGGCGGCGCGTACGCCTTTTCTGCCCAACGTGATCGGTCTCGGCATGGCAGCGCCCACCGTGTTCTATCACGCCCGGGAGGAGGTCAAGGCCGAGCTGCTGCCGCGCCTGTTTTCCGGTGAGGATATCTGGTGCCAGGGCTTCAGCGAGCCGGGGGCCGGTTCCGACCTCGCCAGCGTGCAGACCTTTGCCGAGCGCAAGGGCGACAAGTGGGTGGTCAACGGCCACAAGGTCTGGACCTCGCTGGCGCACTTTGCCGAGTGGATGATCATCCTGCTGCGCACGGACAAGTCGCACAAATACGACGGTCTGTCCTATTTCGTGGTGCCGATCCGCGCCGCACTGGGCAAGGGTGTCACCGTGCGGCCGCTGATCAAGATCACCGGGGAGACCGGTTTCAATGAAGTAATCTTCGACGATCTTGAAGTCGACGACCGCTATCGCCTTGATGAGTTGGGCAAGGGCTGGCAGGTGGCCATGACCACGCTGCTGCACGAGCGCGGTGCCGGCGAGCTGCAGACGCCCCGGGCCGGCGGCATGAAAAACAAGTCCAGCCACACGATTTCCTCCAGCGCGGTCATTGATCTGGCGAAAAATACCCGGCGGGGTGAAGGTACCGCGGCGGACGACCCGATCCTGCGCGACAAACTGATGCAGCAGCTGATCCGGGAAGAGGGGCTGAAACAGAACCAGCGTCGTTCCCGGGTGCAGGCGTTGCTGGACCACCCCATGCGCCTGCTGCTGCAGAACAAGCTGCTGGCCAGCGAAATCGCCCAGTCCCTGGGCTCTCTGGCACTGGAAGTGGAGGGCATGAGCTCCTCGCTGTACATGGCGGATCCGAACGCACCAGCCGGTGGCCAGTGGCCGCTGGCGTATATGAATTCCTACGGCATGACCATTGCTGCGGGTACCAGTGAGGTACAGCGCAATATCCTGGGCGAGCGCGTGCTCGGCCTGCCGAAATCCAAATAAGTCGAAGCCCGCCTACAAGCTCGCATAGCAGGAGACAAGAACATGGCACAACCGAACAATTTTGGCTTTGGCGAAGAGGCAGCACTGCTCAAGGAGTCCTCCGCCAAGTTTTTCCGCGAGCACTTTCCAACCGACAAGCTGCACGCCCTGGTCGCTGCCGACCACAACCCCGACCGGCCGCCGGTGTGCCAGTGGGACCGCCAGCTGTGGCAGCAGCTGGTGGATCTGGGCTGGACCATGCTGGCTGTACCGGAATCCGCCGGCGGTGTGGGCATGCCGGTCGCCGCGGTGGCGGGGCTGGTGGAGGAGCTGGGCCGCGCGGCGTTTCCCTGCCCGCTGCTGGGAACCCTCAACGCAACCTACGCCCTGGTGGCCTGCGGGGCAGCTGGCGAAGCGGCCCTGGCGGATATAGCCGCCGGTGAATCTGCGACCCTGGCCCTGACCAACAGGCATGGGGACTGGAACCCGGCCGCCACCGAAGTGGAATACCGCGATGGTGCCCTGCACGGCACGGCCTGGTTCGTACAGGATGCCGCCAAGTGCGACAAGCTGCTGGTTTGCGCCAGTACCGCCAGCGGCTTCAGCCTGTTCTGGCTCCCCGTCAGCGCGCCGGGTGTGACCCCGGAGGCGGACGCCATTGTCGACCTGACCCGGGACCAGGCCCATATCCGCTTCGACGGCGCAGCTGCTACCGAGGTCAGCGGCAATGCGCTGGCGACGCTGGGCAGTGCTTTCCCCGCGATCTGGACCCTGCTGGCAGCAGACATGGTTGGCGCAGCCGAGTGGCAGCTGCAAACGACGGTGGAATATGTCGGCACCCGCAAGCAGTTCGATCGGTCGCTGGGCTTTTTCCAGGCGATCAAGCATCCACTGGTGGAAGTCATGGTGCAGATTGATGCGGCCAAGTCACTCGTCTACAACGCCGCCTGCGCCTGTGATACCGAAGGGGAGAAGGCTGCCCAGTATGCGCACATGGCCAAGGCGGCTGCCAGTGACATGGCCGCCTATGCCAGCAGCCGCTCGGTGCAGAGCCACGGCGGTATCGGCTTTACCTGGGAGTGCTACGTGCACCTCTACTTCAAGCGCCAGAAGCACTCGCAGGTGCTGTGGGGTGACGGTAGCTGGCACCGTGCACGGCTTGCGGATATCGTGATCGGCGCTGCTGCATGAGCTGGAAAACCTGGCTGGCGGTGACGGCAGCATTGGTCGCCGGCCTGGCCACGCTGTTCTCTATCGCCACCCGCTTGCCGGTAGCGCCCGAGCACCAGGTGTTCGTCAATGGCGAAGTGCTGACCATGGACGCGGACAACCGGGTGGTACAGGCGCTGTCCGTGCGCTCAGGCCGAATTGAAGCGCTGGGCAGCAACGAGGAGATTATGGCGCTGGTCAGCGACCGCACCGAGATTCTCGATCTCGCCGGCCGCACCCTGCTGCCCGGCTTTATCGACGCCCACGGTCATTTTCCGGCCTCCGGCCTGGGCACCGTGGCGGCGGACCTGAACAGCCCGCCCCTGGGTAACATCACCGATATCGACGGTCTGCTGACCGCCCTGCGGGAGCAGGCGACGGGCGTTCCGAAGGGGGAGTGGGTTACCGGTTTCGGCTACGACGACACCCTCCTGGCAGAGTCTCGGCACCCCTCTCGCGAGGAGCTGGATTCGGTGTCCGGGGAGCACCCGGTGGCCATTCTGCACATTTCCGGGCACATGGTGGTGGCCAACAGCGCCGCCCTGGCGGAAGCGGGCATCGACGCCGGGACGCCCGACCCCGAGGGTGGAGTAATCGCCCGTCGGCGCGGTACCCGGGAGCCCAACGGCCTGCTGGAGGAGACCGCACGCTTACCGGTAGTGGCGAAGATGCTGGACCTGGGCGCACTGGACTTTCTGGGGATGATCCGGGCTGCGGTAAGGGAGTACGCGCAGTATGGCGTCACCACCGCCCAGGCAGGCGGGGTGGCACCGGACATGGCGCGGGGGTTTGCCCTCGCCAGCCGCCTCGGCGTGATTCCCCTGCGCCTGCAGGTGTTTCCCATGGAGGAAGATTTCCGCGAACTGCTCGCCAGCGGCGATTACGACCCGGCCGACTACGGCCGTGAGCGGCTGCAGATGGGCGCGGTGAAGATCATCGCCGACGGCAGCATCCAGGGATTTACCGGCTACCTGACCCGTCCCTACCACACGCCCTATCACGGGGACACAGATTATCGTGGCTACCCCGCCGTGCTGCGCGAGCGTCTGTTCGAACTGGTATTGACCCTGCACCGCAACGGTTACCAGTTGGCGGTACACGGGAACGGCGATGCCTCCATCGATGATATTCTTGACGCCTTCGCCGCCGCCCAGGCTGCGCATCCAGTGGCGGACCCGCGCTTTATCCTGATTCACTCGCAGATGGCCCGCCGGGACCAGATCGAGCGCATGGCGGAACTGGGCGTCACCCCCAGTTTCTTCTCCGCCCATACCTGGTTCTGGGGTGACCGCCACCGGGATATCTTTATCGGCCCCGAGCGCGCGGCGCAGATCAGCCCCGCCGCCTGGGCGCGAGAGGTGGGGCTTCGCTTCAGCGCCCACGCTGACACCCCGGTAACGCCAATGCGACCCCTGCAGTCGGTCTGGAGCCTGGTGCACAGGGAGACCTTCGGCGGCGATATACTGGGCCCGGGGCAGCGGGTGGACGTGATGACGGCCCTGCGGGCGGTGACTATCGACGCCGCCTGGCAGATTTTTCAGGACGCTGATCGTGGCTCCCTGGAGCCTGGCAAGTACGCCGACCTGGTGCTGCTGAACGGCAGTCCGCTGCGGGATCCCCATGCCCTGCGCGAGCTGCAGGTGGATGGCACCTGGGTCAACGGAGCCCGTATCTACCGGCGCCGCTGAGGAGGCTCACGGGGTCGCGTGGACAGCACGGTCACGATCCGATATAAAGTCGTAGCCAGGACGCCTTGCCCGCTCTGGGCAGCGCACAGGAGGAAAGCCGCGCCGCATGTACCGCTACAGTGTCGACAGCACCATCACCTATACCTCCGAAGACCTGGTCCTGTTCAAGGAATCCCCCTTTGCCGCCTGGATGGAACGTCTGACCCTGGAGAACCCGGGCCACGGTATTCTGCCGGACGCCGGGAGCACGCCCCCCGGCAACAGCATGCTGCGCCAGGACGATGTAGCGGCCATGCTGCGCTCGGAAGGGCGCAAGGTGGTGCTGGTGGACTGGGAGGAATCCGAACCGGTCCGCCGCAGTGCCACCCTTGCAGCCATGCGCGAGGGGATCGATTTCATCGTCAATGGCCAGCTCGCGGTGGGACCACTGGCAGGGTCTGGCAACCTGCTGATGAAAACCAGCGGCTACTCGGAGCTGGGTGACTATCTTTATGTTCCCTGTGATACCCAGGGCAAGACCACCATGCACTCCGCCTTCCGCCTGTGTTTCATCGCCGATCTGCTGCACAGCCTGCAGGGAGTATTGCCACCGCGCATGTTGATCATCCGCGGCGGGGCGGATCTGTTGCCGCTGCAGACAGAGGACCACATTTATCACTATCTCGCGGTAAAACAGCGGTTCATGGAAGCGCAGCGCAATTTCCGCAAGCACAGGATGCCTGATCCGTCGCTCTCGGCGCATTTCGGACGTTGGTTCGACTGTGCCAATGAGGTGTTGAAGCAGCGCGCCCTGGCGCCAGAAGCGGCTGCCGAGCTCCCGGAGGGGGATGCTGATCACGCAGTCCCATCGGGCCGGGAGGAAATGCCGGAAACACCGCCTGTGCGGGCGCTGACAGCTTCGGTGCGGGCCGGCAGTGGTGGCGCCGCCTACGACCTGGACCGGATGCAGACGCCCGCTAGGGTGGCGCTGGAAGACCTGTCTTTCATTGGCAGAGCCGCGCGCCAACCGGTATCGACCCCGGCCGTGGAGCGCCGCCGGCG
>JBGTGB010000147.1:0-8703 GCA_041746975.1 Haliea sp.
CAGAGATTCGTAATCCACACCGGGCACCGGGTTGCTTATCGCCCTGGGAGTGAGTCTGAGGACGGATTCCTTGTTTACTTCCTCCACAACCACTCTCGCAGGTGTCAGTGCACAGTCTCCACCGAAAATTACCGGTGAAATTCCACCAGGCGGCTGCGGCACTGTCAAAGACCAGGTAAAACGTCGCGCACGTTCCAGTTGTAGGCCAAAAAAGCGCTGTAGGGTCTGCAGATATATATCGGCCTCAGCAGCCGGCATCGCCGCTCGAATGCTCCGCTGCAGGCGAGGACTCCAGGGACCAAGCTCAAACCTCTGCCAGATGCGCGCATCGAACTGATCGCGCTCCAGGTGGCTACCAGCAGTGGTGACAAGCCAGCGATTCAGAGCATGCGGAAAAAGCTGATAGATTGCCGGCATCGTCATGATGACTTCCGGCGGTACGCGCTGCACACCGAATGCACGCCCCTCAATAAGAGAATGCATAGACTCCACAGAACCGAGGTTCGGCGTACCCACCAGTATCATTCTGCGCAGCTTGGTTGCTCCCTGATGAGAAACCGGAAAATCGTTCCCGTCCAGTAGGTCGACAGTTCCGTAGCGTGCGTAATAGCGGGCAACAAGACCGCCCATGGAGTGTGCCAGCAAGTCCACTTTAAGGTCGTCACGCTTGTGGTCAAGGCGCAGCTGTTCGACCAAGGCATCGAGAGCACGGACTGTCTCCATCGCGTCTTTGCGCCAGTCGAAAGATAGTATGTAATAGCGTGGGCGATCATCTGTCACCGGCTCACCCTGGACTCCGCGCACGTAACCACCAGCATTTTCCAACACCGAGATTATTCGCTGATAATATTGTCGCCCTGCAGCACTGGTAAAAATTCCTGCAGGCACTGTGCCGCCGTCATCCACCGACAGATCGGATGGATCAATCTCGAGCGCCAGTTCATGATAATCTGAGGTCAGCAGTGACCAGATGGACCCCGGCCATAGCTCACGCCCCTCGGCATTTTCCAACCTTGTGCCCAGTACCCCGGGTACGATTATCAGCGGTGGTTGTGCCGGATTTCCGCGAGCGCTGTAGTAAAGTCGCTGCAGATCGGGTCGGGAGGATGTCAGCGAACAGGCAAGCAGCGAGGCCGCCAACAGACAGCCTATCGAGACTTTCCATGCCAGGCCCGTGCATCTGCGACCAGGAGCCATGAGAACTCGACCCGGCCCCGCCTAGATTGACACTGCCCAGTCGGGCAACCACGACAAGGCCCAGGCCTCCAGCCACTTATCCCACCCTGTCAGCACGAGCACGCCCATCAACAACAGCACGCCGCCCAACAGCTTCTTGCCGTTGCCGGCCCGCTGGATGAGTCCGGGACTCACGCGGCGCAGCAACCGGGTCGACGCCATAGCCGCGATCACCAGGCCGGATGTGGTTCCCAGCGCGAAGATGAACATCACCACAAACGCGGCCACCATATCCTGTCCCAGCGAAGCCAGCGCAACGGCAGCCCCGAGAGTCGGGCCGATACAAGGCAGCCAGACGAAGCCCACCAAGGCGCCAGCAGCGAACTGTCCGCCGGACGAGGTGCCAACACTGGTGCTGGTATCAAACCGGCTGGTGAGACGAGAGAGCTGATAACTCACCTTATCGCCCAGGCGCTGCGAGAGTAAAGGCAGAGCAACCAGGACTAATGCGATCGCAGCGAAGTCTCTAAGGACCTCGAGTCCCAATCCTGCATTCAAGAGCAGGAAGGTCAGGACAGAGCCCGCCAACGCGAAGGAAAGACTCAATCCCAGGGCCAGGTACAGCGGGCCGAATCTACCACTGAGAGCCGCTGAGCTCATCACCATCGGCACCAGAGGCCAGACGCAGGGAGACATTATACTTAAAAGGCCGGCGATATAGGCGAGCGGATAGGATGCCAGATCAATGCTCACAGTCGTGAAGCTGCGGCATCCAGTTGCTCGTAGATCCGGTCGCTATCGGTCTCGGCAACACTGAACCAGACCTGTTCGCTTCCGTGATACAACAGGAAAGTGGATTGACGGGGTGCACGAAAGTGTTTTACCCACTTTTTTTGCTCATCAAAATCCACAACCAGGATATGCAGTTCCGTGTCTGGCCGATCACGCTGATAATCGGCAAGAATTTTCTCCTGCCTGGCACAGGTGGGACACCACTTGGCCCAGACATCGATCAGCACCAGCGCCTCTTCCTCCTGCAGTTGGGTGAACCGTTCAGGAGAAAAGGCTTCTCGCTCACTGGCCCAACCGGACCATGCGACCATGACCAGGAAAAAAGCGGCAGTACACAGCAAAGCCTGTCTCATCGAAAACCTCTCTGGGACGACAACAAAATCATTGGATGTTGCACCCGCCGATTTGTTACACGCAACACGAGGATTACGAGGATTTTCGACCCTGCAGCCAATGCCCTATCGGGGACTTGCCGGCGTAAGCCTCTCGCCACATCAGATCGACCGCGCCCGCCGACCTGAACAGCCGGTCCAGTTGCTGTCGCCCATCCGCGTCCAGAGTCGCAGCCAGCATTGCCTTCAGGCGCAGATACTGCGCTTTCAGCAGGCTCTCAACATCGTCCACCATGCGCAGTAAATCGGTGAGGCTGGACTCCAGCCTGAGCGCAGGAATCCGCCGTAGCGCACTCAGCAGGCTGTCTACCAGACTACGGTCGGAGGCACCCTCATAGCGCGCCTCTAGCACCTGGAGCGAACGGCCAAAACGCTGGATCTCGTGTCTGGCCAGAGCCAGGGCGGGTTCTGCCGCTGACGGGTGTGCCCGCTCCTGTGTCTGGGCATGAAAGATCGCCCGCAACAGGTTTCTCAAGTCCTCAAAAAGCGTGGTGTGGAGCAATTCACCCGCCTGCTCGCACAGTAGTCTGTTTCGCCGCTCTACCACCGTGCCGGCGCCGTGCAAGAGAAACTTGAAGTGTCCGTTAGCGCGCAGAACACGCACGACCTCAGCGGTGCTCGCCGCTGTATCCGAGTATTCCAGCGCAAATTGACCAACAACGGCATCAAACCAGCAATCCGCGAACGGTAGCGCCTCGGCACGAACTTCCGGGTGAAAGTGTACAGATGCCAGCGCCTGGTCAGCGCCGCTGACATAGCGCGTCGGAGCGATCGCTGCGCTATCCACACCGTGAACTTCACTTACACTGGCATGAGCGCGCCAGCATAGAGCCGCCAGAGCCCCATTGCCCGTTCCGACATCGAGAATGCGTCCCGGCTGGGGCACTGATGCCATAAACTGTGTCCAGGATGCGTCTATGGGGGCCATGGCCGCAGGGTTTTCCGCTGGCAGGAAGGCCTGCAGATGATTGGCCTGCCAGAATACACTCCAGGCCCAGGCGTCTTCAGACACGCAGGGCATCGCTGGGCGTCTGACCCTTTTTGTGAGCGGGCTTCGGGTGGGCGAAAACGGGTACGTCAACTCTACCTTGCTGCACCAACTCGCCGGCATCCCATACCCGCCACTCACCCGGCTGCATGATCTGCCAGCCCTCGTCATAAGTGAGAGGGCTCGTTGCCACCACAGAGACGACGTCACTAGGGGAGGTCTCGGCCTTGAAGTCGACCTCGATCTCGCAATCCCGCAGGGTCGCCGGGCGAAAGGGAGCACGCCGGGTAATGGCCGCGAGCTTGGTGCTGCAAAAGCTGAACAGCCAGTCTCCATTGCTGAGAATCACGTTGAAGACGCCCTGTTCGGCAAAGGCCTTACAATGCGCCACAATCACATCGATCAAAGCTGATTGCGACAGCGCGAGAGCACCCGACTGGAGCAAGCTGTTCAGAAGATCGCAGAACAGGGCTTCACTGTCGGTCTGTCCGACTGGTCGGTAGCGAGGATCCTCCCGCTGCGGACTTCGGTAATCAGGCAACTGTCCGTTGTGTGCAAAGCTCCAATACCTTCCATTCAGTTCGCGGATGAAGGGATGCGTGTTCTCCAGCGCCACACTGCCGACGTTCGCCTGGCGAATATGGCACATGGCTACCGTGCTTTTTATGGGATAACGCTCCAGCAGCTGCGCAACCTCGGAACTGACGCTTGCGCCCGGGTCGTGAAAGGCGCGAACGCCCACACCTTCGTAAAAAACAACGCCCCAGCCATCTCTGTGGGGACCAGTGCCTCCGCCGCGCTGCCTGAGCCCCGCAAAGCTGAAGCACAAGTCGGTGGGGACATTGGCACTCATGCCGAGCAGCTCACACACGGGGGACGTCCTTTGGATATCAATCGTACTGCAAGAATAACAGATCACCCGACTCCTGGCGTCGTGGGCAAGCGGCTGTTGCCATCACGGACACTATGCTACTGTTCGAGGAGAACCTGCCAGAGAGCACTCAATGCTTGCCTACACCCTGCGCCGACTGTTGGCAACGATACCTGTCATGACCGTCGTTGCCCTGCTGGTTTTTTCGCTGCTGTACCTGACCCCGGGAGACCCTGCGGTTGTGTTGGCGGGTGAACAGGCAACAGAAGCTGACGTTGCAAGACTGCGCAGTGCCATGGCTTTGGACCGACCCTTCCTGGAGAGATTTGGCATCTGGATGGGTGGTATTGCCCGGGGCGATCTGGGAATGTCGGTGTTCTCCAATCGGCCAGTGACCGAATTGATTGTACAGCGCCTTGAGCCCACCCTGGCACTGACCTTTGGCGCCCTGCTGATCGCCGTACTGATAGCGGTGCCGCTTGGCACCCTGGCCGCGTGGCGCTCCGGCGGCATCCTTGATCGATTGGTCATGAGCTTCGCCGTGCTGGGGTTTTCCGTGCCGGTTTTCGTTCTCGGCTATCTGTTGATCATGCTGTTTTCGGTGTATCTGGACGTACTTCCGGTCCAGGGATACAAGCCCATCGCCTACGGCCCAGGTCCTTTCCTAAAGCACCTTGCCCTGCCGGCCCTGTCTCTCGGCATCGTCAACGCCGCTCTCATTGCCCGCATTACCCGGGCATCCATGCTCGAGGTACTGAACCAGGACTACATGCGCACGGCGCGTGCCAAAGGTCTTTCCGTTCCCCGCATTCTCATTCGGCATGGTCTGCGCAATGCTGCAATACCCATCGTCACCATCATCGGCATCGGCTTTGCGATGCTGATCAGCGGTGTAGTTGTCACCGAAACTGTGTTCAATATCCCGGGGCTCGGGCGTCTGACCGTCGACGCAATCATGCGGCGGGACTATCCCGTGATCCAGGGGGTCATCCTCGTATTTTCGCTGACGTATGTACTCATCAATCTACTGATTGATCTCAGCTATGGTCTGTTTGACCCGAGGATCCGCTATTGACCACCAGCGTTTCTGTAGCGCCCCGGATGCGTATCGCAGTCCCCGTCTGGCGATTTGCCCGCGAGCATGCCAACGCGGCTGCAGGGGCAGCCATGTTTGCGGTAATCGTGACAGCGGCACTGGCCGCCCCCTGGTTGGGCACGATCGACCCCCAGAGCATTGCCGTGCTGGACCGACTGCGAACCCCAGACAGCCAGTACTGGTTTGGTGCCGATCTGATCGGCAGGGACGTCTACAGTCGCACTCTCTATGGCGCCCGGGTCTCACTGCAGGTCGGGCTCGGTGTCACCCTGCTGGCGATCAGTATTGGGCTGCTGGTCGGACTGTTGTCGGGGTTTGTTCAGGCGGCAGATGCCGTGTTGATGCGAGTGATGGATGGGCTGATGTCCATCCCTTCAATCCTGCTCGCTGTGGCCCTGATCGCCATCACCGGTGCCAGCTTGAGCAATGTTATTATTGCGCTCTCAATCTCCGAGGTGCCACGCGTAGCCCGTCTGGTCCGCAGCGTCGTAATTGCACTCCGGCAACAGCCTTTTGTGGAGGCCGCCATCACCGCTGGCACGCGCTTTCACCTGATTCTTTGGCGCCACATACTGCCCAATACGATGGCTCCGTTATTGGTGCAGGGCACTTATATTTTTGCCTCAGCCGTGTTGACAGAGGCGATCCTGAGTTTTATCGGTGCTGGCACGCCGCCTGCCATTCCCAGCTGGGGCAATATTATCGCCGAGGGTCGTACCGTGTTCCAGTTCGCCCCCCATATTGTGCTGTTCCCGGGGATCGCATTGTCGCTCACGGTTCTGGCGGTCAATCTGCTTGGGGATGGCCTGCGCGATGCTCTTGACCCGCGCTTTGTCCAGCGAGGCTGAACATGTCTGAATCCGGGCCTTTGCTGATCGTCGACGGGCTGAATGTCAGTTTCCGCGGCCGCCAGGGCAGTTTCGCCGCCATTGAGGACATCGGATTTGTGCTGTCATCAGGGGAAACACTGGCCATCGTTGGCGAGTCAGGCTCTGGCAAGAGCGTCACCAGCCTGGCGATCATGCGACTGATTCCAGACCCACCTGGCCGGATTACCAGCGGCAGCATTCGCTTCCTTGAACAGGATATTCTGCAGCTGTCGGACAGTGATATGCAGAGGCTTCGCGGGAACGATATCGCCATGATATTCCAGGAACCCATGACCAGCCTGAACCCTGTCATGACCATCGGCAACCAGATCGCAGAAGTCGTCAAGCTGCACCAGTCAGCGACGTCGGAGCAGGCCCGGACACGCGCCGTTGAAATGCTGCGCCTGGTACAGATTCCGAACCCGGAGCAGCGACTGTCTCAGTATCCACACGAGCTGTCCGGCGGTATGCGGCAACGAGTGGTCATCGCGATGGCGCTTGCCTGCTCGCCAAAGCTCTTGATCGCTGACGAACCCACCACAGCGCTGGATGTCACGGTTCAAGCTCAGGTTCTGGACCTGATTCGGGATATCAAGTCGCGCCTTGACACTGCTGTGTTGCTCATTACCCACGACCTTGGCGTGGTCGCCGAGATGGCAGACCGGGTATTGGTACTCTATGCTGGCCGGGTGGTGGAATCAGCGCCGGTCCGTGACCTGATGCGGCACCCCAGGCATCCCTATACGCTTGGCCTGCTTGGAGCCATGCCCAAGCTGCGCGCGAGGAGCGGCGGTCAGCAAACCAGACTCACTGAAATTCCAGGAACCGTACCCGCACCCGCTGCGCGCGGGGTCGGCTGCCACTTTGCCGATCGCTGCGGTTATGCTGACGCTCGCTGTCGACAAGAGCGCCCGGCCTTGACCGAGAAAAGACCCGGCCACAGCGCCGCCTGTTGGCACAGTGAGCAGTTGGAGCAATCACGATGAGCGCGCTCCTGGAGGTCCGGAACCTGCGGAAAATCTTCCGTTCCGGCGGTGGCTTGCTGGCCAGACTCATGGGACGCACACCAGACGAGTTACGGGCGATAGACGGTATTGACCTCAGTATCCAGGCGGGCGAAACCCTGGGACTCGTTGGCGAAAGCGGTTGTGGCAAGTCTACGGTAGGGCGCTGTATCCTGCGCCTCACAGACCCGGATACAGGGACGATCCTGTTCAATGGTCAAGCTATTGAAAACCTCTCTGGCAAGGACATGCGCCTTTTGCGCAAGGACCTGCAGGTCGTGTTCCAGGATCCTTTTGCCTCCCTGAATCCGCGTCGCAGCGTTGGCAGCGCCGTTGCCGAGCCAATGCTCAACTTTGGTATCACCGGGCAGCGACTGCGAAACGAGGTGGCCGACCTGTTTGACCGGGTGGGGCTGAGTCGGGATGCGATCGATCGCTATCCGCACGAGTTTTCCGGTGGCCAACGACAGCGCATCGGCATAGCCAGGGCCCTGGGGGTACGCCCGCGGCTTATCGTGCTTGATGAGCCGGTCTCCGCGCTGGACGTCTCAGTGCAGGCACAGATCATCAACCTGCTGATGGATCTGCAGCAGGAGTACGGGCTGGCCTACCTGTTCATTGCCCACGACCTGGCCGTCGTCGAGCACATTAGTCACCAGGTCGCGGTCATGTACCTGGGAAAGATCGTCGAAACGGCCGCTACGCGGGAGCTCTATACCGCACCACGCCACCCGTATACCAAAGCCCTGCTGGCAGCAGTGCCAGTCGACGACCCGGATGACAGCTCCAACCGGGTGGTTCTTCATGGCGATATACCCAATGCCAGCAACCCGCCGCCAGGCTGCCGATTCCACACGCGCTGCCCGATCGCAGAATCCAGCTGCGCAAAGCTTGAGCCGACACTGGAACAGGCCGTAGACCGGCACGCTGTTGCCTGCCACTTCCAGTCAACCGAGCCACTTCCTGCTCCGCCGCACAGCAGCGCCTGAGCTCAACGGGTCCTCGGCCGAAAACTCAAGGCTCCTGAACAGACTTGCGGATATTCCAGAAAACAGCGGAGCCTGGCACCTCGAGTACGCCCTCCAGATCAGGACTGTAGGCAACAGGCAGATACCACTGTCCCATGGGGACATAAGGTACAAGCCTGTAGGCACTGCGCTGGATCTCGTCCGCCAACGACTTGCGCTCAGCGTCCGTTAGCAGCTCCGGAAAGCGATCGATCATGGCCTGGTGCTCTGCGTCGCAGGGCCAGCCGGGCCAGGCTCGTTCGCAGCTGGCATGCATGGGCAGATTGCCGACAGGATCCGCCACATCGCCACCGGGCCAATAGGTCATGCCGAGGTGCCAGCCGCCCTCCGCCGGCAACGATCGATTACTGCGTCTGGCTGCCATGGAACCGAAATCCATCGCCTGCAGATCCACGTTCACGCCAATCGCCTTCAACTGCTCGGCAAAAACCAGGGTGGCGATATTCACGAACTGAATGTCAGTCGGGTGCAAGATGACAATGGTCTC
>JBGTGB010000148.1:0-13246 GCA_041746975.1 Haliea sp.
CAGCTACGAGATCGCAGCCCTGCGCGACAACCCGGATTGTGCCGCCGAAGAGTATCAGCGCGTGCAGGCTGCGGACCCGGGCCTCTCGGCCCGGCTGACTTTTGAGCCGCGGGAGGATGTTGCCGCGCCCTATATCGCCACCGGCGCCCGACCGCGGGTCGCCGTATTGCGGGAGCAGGGCGTGAACGGTCACGTGGAAATGGCGGCCGCGTTCCATCGCGCGGGCTTTACCCCGGTGGATGTGCATATGAGTGACCTCCATGCCGGTAACCGTACGCTGGCGGAATTCAGCGGCATGGTGGCCTGCGGCGGCTTCTCCTATGGGGATGTGCTGGGTGCCGGCGAGGGCTGGGCCAAGAGCATCCTCTTCAACCCGGCCCTGCGCGACCAGTTCAGCGCCTTCTTCGCTCGCGCAGACAGCTTCACCCTGGGGGTGTGCAATGGCTGCCAGATGGTCTCCAACCTGCGCGAGCTGATCCCGGGGGCGGAGCACTGGCCACGTTTCGTGCGCAACCGCTCCGAGCAGTTCGAGGCCCGCCTGGCGCTGGTGCGCATTGAGCAGAGTCCGTCCATCCTGCTTGCGGACATGGCCGGTTCCCAGCTGCCGATCGCGGTTGCCCACGGTGAGGGGCGGGCGGAATTTGCCGACGCCGGGTCCGAGGCCGGCTGTGAGGGCAGCGGCAGCGTGGCCCTGCGCTACCTGGAGAACGATCTTTCCGTGGCCGAGCGTTACCCCGCCAACCCGAATGGTTCGCCGGCGGGTATCGCCGGGCTCAGCAGTCTGGACGGCCGCGCCACCATCATGATGCCGCACCCGGAGCGCGTATACCGCACCGTGCAGCATTCCTGGGCGCCGGCCGGGTGGGGTGAGGACGGCCCGTGGTTGCGGCTGTTCCGCAACGCCCGGCGCTGGGTCGGATGATGGGTTCGCGGCAGACAGGCCCCCCTTGTGACCCCCCCCTTATTCTTTATAATGGCGGACTTTTCGTTTCCGGCAGCGCCGTACCCGCAGGTTCGGCGGCCGAGTCCCGGTCTCCTGGCAGAGCAAAACTATGCTGAACAAGTATCCATTGTGGAAATATGTGCTGGTGCTGATGATATTGGCCACCGGCCTGCTGTATGCCTCTCCCAACCTGTATGCGCCGGATCCGGCGCTGCAGATCACCGGCGAGAGCAGTGCCCAGATCATTGACGAGCGCACGCTGGCGCGGGCAACCGGCGCCCTGACGGATGCGGGAATTGAGCACTTCGGTGAATTGATTGACCCCAGCGGCCGCAATGCGCTGGTGCGTCTACAGGATGTCGAGCAGCAGCTGGTGGCACAGGCCCGGGTACAGCGCGCCCTCGGCGATGGCTTCATCGTCGCGCTGAATCTGGCGCCCACCACCCCCGACTGGCTCAGCAGCCTCGGTGGCCAGCCGATGAAGCTGGGCCTGGATTTGAGCGGCGGCGTGCACTTCAAACTGGAAGTGGATGTCGATGCCGCGATGGAGCGGCGCCAGGAATATTATGTGACCGCTATCCGCCGCGCGCTGCGCGAAGGGCGCATTCGCGGTATTGCCGACGCCGAGAGTGGAGGGCGGGTCGTTGCCCGCCTGCGCACCGAAGCCGACCGCGAGCAGGCGCGCGCGCTGATCGCGGACAATCATCCGGAACTCACCCTGGAGCGCAGCGGCTCCGGCGACGACTGGTCCGTGACCGCGGCCATGACCGACCAGATGCGCTCGGAAATCGCCAACTACGCGGTGACCCAGAACCTGACCACCCTGCGGAACCGGGTCAACGAGCTGGGGGTGTCCGAGCCGCTGGTCCAGCGTCAGGGCCAGAACCGCATTGTGGTAGAGCTGCCCGGCATTCAGGATACCGCGGAGGCCAAGCGTATCCTCGGCACCGTGGCCAACCTGGAATTCCGCCTGGTCGCCAATATGGACGCGCCCGAAGCCGAAAAGCAGCGCTTCGAGTATCGCAGTGAGGATCGAGCCGGCTCCTTCGAGTGGCTGGAGCGGGATATCATCATCACCGGCGAGCGGGTTTCCAATGCCCAGGCCAGTTTTGACGAGAACGGCCGCCCCAACGTGCAGATAAGCCTGGACGGCGAGGGCGGCACCCTGATGTCCCGGGCCACCCGCAACAACGTCAAGCGCCGCATGGGGGTGCTGTTCATCGAGCGCAAGTACCGCACCCGCTACGAGATGCAGGAAGACGGCAGCGAAAAAGCCATTCAGCTCCCTTACGACGAGCGCAAGCTGCTCACCGCACCGGTGATCCAGTCAGCCCTGGGTGCGCAGTTTCAGATCACCGGCCTCGACAGTCCGCTGGAAGCCTCCGAACTGGCGCTTATGCTACGCGCCGGAGCGCTGGCGGCGCCTATCTCCTTCGTCGAAGAGCGCACCGTAGGGCCGTCTCTCGGGGCCGAGAATATCCGTCTCGGGGTGAAGTCCGTGCAGTTCGGCCTCGCCCTGGTCGTAGTCTTCATGATTCTCTACTACCGGACTTTTGGCGTGATTGCGGTGGTGGCACTGACCGCGAACCTGGTGTTGCTGGTGGCGTTCATGTCGCTGATTGGCGCGACCCTGACCCTCCCGGGCATTGCCGGTATAGTGCTCACGGTGGGGATGGCGGTGGACGCCAACGTGCTGATCTTCTCGCGAATACGGGAGGAGTTGCGCGGTGGGCGAACGCCGCAGATGGCGATTCACTCAGGCTATGATGCGGCCCTGTCCACCATTCTCGACGCCAACATCACCACCCTCATCGTCGCGGTTATCCTCTACGCAGTGGGTACCGGCCCGGTCAAGGGCTTCGCCGTCACCCTGTCGGTGGGCATCGTGACCTCCATGTTTACCGCCATAATCGGCACCCGCGCCCTGGTCAACCTGATCTACGGCGGGCGCAAGGTGAGAACCCTGTCCATCGGGGGAGTGAAACCATCATGAGAACCATCAACTTCATGGGCCAGCGCAAGCTCGCGCTCGCTGTCTCCGCGGTATTGTTGATCATTGCCATTTCTTCCCTGGCAACACGCCAGCTCAACTGGGGCCTGGACTTTACCGGTGGCACCCTGGTGGAGGTCAACTACAGCGAGTCCGCAAACCTCGGTGCAATCCGCGGCATCCTCAATGAGGGTGGTTACGGAGGCGCGATAGTTGTCAGCTTCGGCAGCGACCGCGATGTCATGATTCGCCTGCCCCAGGGCCACGCCGACACCGAGGGTACCGCGCTGGTGCGCCTGCTGGAGAATAGCTTCGATGGCGTGGTCGAACTGCGCCGAATCGAGTTTGTCGGACCGCAGGTAGGCGATGAGTTGCGGGAACAAGGCGGCCTCGCCATGCTGATGGCACTGGGCATGGTGATGCTGTACATCGGCTTCCGCTTCCAGTTCAAGTTTGCCGTCGGTGCCGTCGCCGCCCTGGTGCACGATGTCGTTATCACCCTGGGCTTTTTCTCCATTATAGGCCTGGAGTTCGACCTCACCGTGCTCGCGGCCCTGCTGGCGGTGATCGGCTACTCCCTCAATGACACCATCGTGGTCTCCGACCGCATCCGCGAAAACTTCCGCAAACTGCGCAAGGCCGACTCCATCGAAGTCATCAACATCTCCCTCTCCGAGACCCTGGGCCGCACCATGGTCACCTCGTTGACCACCATGCTGGTGCTGGTCTGCCTGGCTGTTCTCGGGGGCGAAATGATCAACGGCTTCGCCAACGCGTTGCTGGTGGGCGTCGTCGTCGGGACTTACTCATCCATCTATGTCGCAGCCAATGCGCTGGTGCTGATGGGCGTGAGCAAGGAAGACCTGATGCTGCCGGTCAAGGAAGGCGCTGAGCAGGACGAACTGGTGCCCTAGCAGTTCGATTGGTTTCGAAGGCCAGGTTCGTCGTGTGAATCCGGTCTTCAGCACCAGACCAGGCAGAGCGGGACACGCCGTGAACCCGTCCATGGGGGCTTGTGTTGCGGAACGCCGCCCGCGACATCCATGTCTCACACAGTCCCGCTCTGCCTGCGTTGGTGATGAAGACCGGATTCAGGCAACAGGAGCCTCGCAGCGGGGCCTTAGCTGCCCAGCAGGGGCTTGGTGACCTGCAGCACCGCCTTGAAGCACTTCGGATTCCCACAGACGATATTCCCCGATGCCATGTAGTTATCGGACGCATCGATGTCGGACACCAGGCCGCCGGCTTCCTTGATCAGCAGCGCTCCCGCGGCCATGTCCCAGGGCGCGAGGCCGATTTCCCAGAAGGCGTCGAGGCGCCCGGCGGCGACGTAAGCAAGGTCCAGGGAGGCGGCACCGGCGCGGCGGATGCCGGCTACCTGGCCGGCCAGGATTTCCAGGCTCTTGCTGTAGGGTGCCAGACGGTCGTCGCAGTGATCCTTGAACGGGATGCCGGTGCCGAGCAGGGCGCCCTCGAGGCTGGTGCGGGCGCTGACCCGGATGCGGCGACCGTTGAGCTGGGCGCCACGGCCGCGGGAGGCAGTGAATTCCTCGCGCCGTACCGGGTCGAGCACCACGCCGTGTTCCAGCTTGCCCTTGTACAGGCAGGCGATGGAGACGGCGTAGTGGGGGATGCCGCGGAGGAAGTTGGTGGTGCCGTCCAGGGGGTCGATGACCCAGCGGTAGTCGGCGTTTTCGTCGCCGGTAAGCCCGGTTTCCTCACCCAGGATCGCGTGCTCGGGGAAGGCCTTGCGCAGGTGATAGATGATCTCGCGCTCGGCGTTGCGGTCGACATCGGAGACAAAGTCGTTGACGTTCTTCTCCTCTACATCGATGCGTTCGAGCTCATCGGAGGCGCGGACAATCTGCTCGCCGGCCTTGCGCGCGGCGCGCAGTGCGATGTTGACCATCGGTTCCATAACGGTGTCCTGGGAAGGCGTTTTCGGGCGCGGGATTATAGCAGCACAACTCACTCTGATCATACCGCCAATCTGCTACACTTGCCGGCTTTTGCTGGGGGGCGCGGCGCGCTGGAACGGGGCATGAATCTCGACAATATCCGCATTGTACTGGTCAATACCACGCACCCGGGCAACATTGGTGGTGTCGCCCGGGCGATGAAAAACATGGGGCTTTCGCGCCTGACCCTGGTGGAGCCGCGGCAGTTTCCCGATGAGCAGGCGGACTGGCGCGCCGCCGGTGCGATCGATCTGCTGCAGCAGGCGACGGTGTGCTCCACGCTGGACGAGGCGATTGCCGATTGCCAGTACGTGGTGGGTACCAGCGCCCGGGAGCGGCGCATCCCCTGGCCGCTGCTGGATCCGCGCCGCTGCGCGCAGGAGATGGCAAGCCGCTCTGGCCGGGAGCAGGTCGCAGTGCTGTTTGGACGCGAGGACCGGGGGCTCACCAACGACGAGCTGCAGCGCTGTAATCTGCACCTGCACATCCCCTCGGATCCGTCCTACAGCTCCCTCAACCTCGCCATGGCGGTGCAGATTGTCTGCTACGAGCTGCGGATGCTGCTGCTGGGGGGCAGCCTGCCGGCCCAGGCCGAGGATCAGTGGGATGCCCCCTTCAGCACCGGGGAGAGCATGGAGCGGTACTACGAGCACCTGGAAGAGACTCTGGTGGCAATTGGTTTTCTGGACCCCGCGGCCCCGCGCCAGCTGATGGCCCGGCTGCGGCGCCTGTACGGGCGGGTGCGCCTGGATGAGATGGAGCTCAACATCCTGCGCGGGATCCTCACGGAAACGCAGAAGTTCGCGCCGCCCGCAGCCGCCGACCCTGTGGGCGATAGTTGATCAATTTGGTCGGTTATTGCATACTGCGGCTTTACGCAATCGGGGACTGCCATGCGGCTGACCACAAAGGGACGCTATGCTGTCACCGCGATGCTGGACCTGGCCCTGCACGGTGCCGAGGGTCCGGTGAGCCTCGCGGAAATCTCCGGCCGACAGGATATCTCCCTCTCCTACCTTGAACAGCTGTTTGCGCGGCTGCGTCGGCGCCAGCTGGTGAGCAGTGTGCGCGGTCCGGGCGGCGGCTATCGACTCGGGCGCGACTGTGACACCATCTTTGTCGCCCAGATCATCGACGCGGTAGACGAGGCGGTGGATGCCACCGGCTGCGGCGGCAAGGCCGACTGCCAGCAGGGAGAGGTGTGCCTGACCCACCACCTGTGGCAGGATCTCAGCGACCAGATTCACGGCTTTCTCAGCCAGATCAGCCTGGCAACCCTGGTAGAGCGTCGGGAAGTACGCCATGTGTCCTCGCGCCAGGATGCCCGTACGCGCATCAGCCAGGAGCACCTGGTTGCCCTGCGCGAACTCTGATCGTCCGGCCGCGGCCGGCTCCTGACCCATGCAGAAACCTGTTTATCTAGACTACCTTGCCTCTACACCGGTTGATCCGCGGGTCGCGGCCGCCATGGCCGAATGCCTGACCCTGGACGGGAATTTTGGCAACCCCGCGTCTCGCTCGCACATTTACGGCTGGCGGGCGGAAGAGGCGGTGGAGCAGGCGCGGCGGGAACTCGCTGACCTGATCAACGCGGATCCGCGCGAAATTGTCTGGACCTCCGGTGCCACCGAGGCCGACAACCTGGCGCTCAAGGGCGTGGCCAATGTTTCCCGGGATCGGGGCCGCCACATCGTCACCTCGAAGATTGAGCACAAGGCAGTACTGGATACCTGCATCTGGCTTCAGCGGCAGGGATGGGAAGTCAGCTGGCTGGAGCCGGACCGGGACGGCCTGGTCTCGGCCGCCAGCGTCGCCGAAGCGTTGCGGCCTGATACCGTGCTGGTGAGCGTGATGCAGGTCAACAATGAATTGGGCACGATCAACGACATTGCCGCCATCGGCGCGGTGGTACGCGCTGCGGGCGCACTGTTCCATGTCGACGCGGCCCAGAGCGTGGGCAAGATCCCGGTCGATCTGGCGCAGCTGCCGGTGGATCTGCTGTCCATTTCGGCGCACAAGTTCTACGGTCCGAAAGGCGTCGGCGCCCTCTACGTCCGGCGCCAGCCGAGGGTGCAGCTGGAAGCGCAGATCCACGGCGGGGGTCACGAGCGCGGTATGCGCTCCGGCACTCTCGCCACCCACCAGATTGTCGGCATGGGTGAGGCGGCGCGCCTCGCCCGGGAGGAGATGGCTGCGGAGGGAAGCAGACTGCTGGCCCTGCGCCAGCGCCTCTGGCAGGGCATGTCCGGGATCTCCGGGCTGCACCTCAATGGACACCCTGAGGCCAGGCTGCCGGGGGCACTCAACGTCAGTGTGGAGGGGGTGGACGGCGAAACCCTGCTCCTGTCGCTGCGCGAGCTGGCCCTGTCCAGTGGCTCGGCCTGCAACTCCGAGAGCATTGAACCGTCCTATGTTCTGCGCGCCATCGGTGTTCCCGATGCCCTTGCCCACAGCACCCTGCGCATGTGTTGTGGCCGTTTTACCAGCGAGGACGACGTTGAGCGCGCTGTCGCCCACCTCGAGACGGTCATAGCCGGCCTGCGCCAGCGCGTTTAGCGGATGAAACCCGGCAGTAAAGCCCGTATAATTGCGCGGCTTTTACCCGGGGGCCCTAGGCCCCTGATTTTTTATATTCTGCGGAGATAGTTTGATGGCTGTTGAGCGTACCCTGTCCATTATCAAGCCGGATGCCGTTGCCAAGAACGTCGTTGGCCAGATCTACTCGCGCTTTGAGGACGCCGGCCTGCAAGTGGTCGCGGCGAGAATGTTGCGCCTGAGTGAGGACCTTGCCGGTGGTTTCTATGCCGAACACCGCGAACGCCCCTTCTTTCCCGCACTGATCGAGTTCATGACCTCCGGGCCGGTGGTGGTGCAGGTACTGGAAGGCGAGAACGCCATTGCCAGGAATCGCGAACTGATGGGTGCCACCAACCCGAAAGACGCCGCCTCCGGCACGATCCGCGCCGACTTTGCCGAGTCCATTGACGCCAATGCCGTACACGGCTCCGACTCGCCGGCTTCCGCCGAGCGCGAGATAGCCTACTTCTTCGCTGCCAGCGATATCTGCGGCCGCGGCTGAGGAAGCGGCTCCCGCCATGACTGCCTCTCTCATTGCCACCACCGCCGCGCAGCCCCGGGTCAACCTCCTGGGCATGACGCAGCCGCAGCTGGAGCAATTCTTCCTCGACCTGGGGGAGAAGAAGTTCCGTGCCCAGCAGGTGATGAAGTGGATACACCACGGCGGCATCACCGATATCGGCGCCATGTCCAACCTGGGCAAGGCGCTGCGGGAAAAACTGCTGCAGATCGCCGAAGTCCGGCCGCCAGAGATTGTCAGCCAGCATGACTCCATCGACGGCACCCGCAAGTGGGCGGTGCGCGTTGAAGGTGGCGGACTGGTGGAGGCGGTGCTGATTCCCGACGGCGGCCGCGCCACGCTCTGCGTGTCCTCACAGGTGGGTTGCAGTCTGGACTGCAGCTTCTGTTCCACCGGCAAGCAGGGATTCATGCGCGACCTGACGGCAGCCGAGATCGTCGGCCAGGTGTGGCTGGCGATCAATTCCTACGACGCCTTTCAATCGGGCAAGGGCCGGGTCGTCACCAATGTGGTGATGATGGGTATGGGCGAGCCGCTGATGAACTTCGACAACGTGGTCGCGGCCATGGACCTGATGCTCTCGGATCTGGGCTACGGCATCTCCAAGCGCCGGGTCACCCTGAGCACCTCCGGCGTGGTGCCGGCGCTGGACCGGCTGGCCGAGCTCAGTGAGGTGTCGCTGGCGATATCACTGCATGCGCCCAACGATGCCCTGCGCAGCCAGCTGGTGCCGATCAACCGCAAGTATCCGATCGCCGAGTTGTTGCGCAGTGCGCGCCAATATATCGATGCCCAGGCCGACAGCAAGCGTGTGGTCACTGTGGAATACACCCTGATCGCCGGCATTAACGACCAGCCGGACCAGGCCCGGGAGCTGGCGCTGCTGCTGAAGGACTTCCCCTGCAAGATCAACCTCATTCCCTTTAACAGCTTTCCCGGCTCGGAGTACCGCCGTCCCAGCGGCAACGCGGTGTCGCGGTTCTGGCAAGTGCTGGTGGATGCGGGCTATATTGTCACCGTTCGCACTACCCGTGGGGACGACATCGACGCGGCCTGCGGGCAACTGGTGGGCCAGGTGGTCGACCGTACGCGCCGCAGTGAACGTTATCGCGCAGCGGGCCAGGCTCCGGAGGTAGAAACAGGGTGACTATTCCAGTTGTGGGTATTGGCAGGCAGGGACGCAGGGTTCTGCTGACACTGGTTGTGCTGTGCACTGGCTGCGTGACCACTACCGACAGCGTGTTCACTACGCCGCCGTCTCCGCAGGAAGCGCTGGAGCGCCGGGTGGCACTGGCGCGGCAGTATATCGGCGAGCGCGACTGGGACAACGCCAAGCGCAACCTGGCCCAGGCGGTGGCAATCGATGATCGCAATGCCGAAGTGCATGAAGCCTTCGCCCTGGTGTACCAAAGCACCGGTGAGAAAGAGCTGGCCGAGGAGAGCTTTAAAAAGGCGATCCGGCTGGACCGCAATTTTTCCCGCGCGCGCAATAACTATGCCGCTTTTCTCTACTCTGAGCAGCGTTACGCCGATGCGGAGAAGGAGCTGGAGGCGGTGGTCAGGGACACGCTCTATACCGGCCGGCCAATGGCTTTTGTGAATCTCGGCTTGTGCCGGCAGCAGCTGGACAAGCCGGCGGCGGCAGAGGAGGCCTTTGTTCGGGCCCTGGCGATGGATCGCGCCAACCCTATCGCCCTGTTGGAACTGGCCCAGCTGCGCTTTGATGCGGGCGACTACCGCGCCGCTGATCGCCACTATGGTACCTATCGCACGGCGGTGAGACCCCAGTCCGCCAGGGGCCTGTGGCTGGGCATCCGGCTGGCGCGAGCGATGGATGATCGTGATGCCGAAAGCAGCTATGCCTTGGCTCTGGGCAGCCTCTACCCCGGATCACCGGAATTCCTGGATTACCAGCGGATGCAACGCGATGGGCAGTAAGGAAATATTTGACGCCACGCCCGCCCGGGTCTCTCCGGGTGCGATGCTGCAGGCGGCACGGGAAGCTCGCGGACTGTCTGCCCTGGATGTGTCCCAGCGCCTGAACTGGCTGCCGGAATATGTGGCCCTGATCGAACGCGACGAGTTCGACCGCTTGCGCCAACCGGCCTTTGCCCGCGGCTACGTGCGTGCCTATGCCCGCATGCTGGGACTCGATGAATCCCTGGTGCTGGCCGACTTCGATGAGGTCAGGCCGGCGGCCCCAGCGCCCTCAGCCAAGTCGCGCAGGACGCGGCCGTTACCCCTGCAGCGGACCGGGATCGGCATATTGTCCGGGCTCGGTGTGCTGGCGCTGCTGGTGCTGGGCCTGTGGTGGGCGCAGTCCGGGCAGGCCACGGCCAGCGCCCTTTACGGAGGTTGAGGTATGCACAAGCCGTCTCCCATCACCCGCCGTCGCAGCCGCCAGATCATGGTCGGTTCCGTCCCGGTGGGCGGTGATGCACCGATCAGCGTCCAGAGCATGACCAATACCGAAACCTGTGACGTGGCGGCAACGGTTGCCCAGGTTCAGGCCATTCAGGATGCGGGTGCTGACATCGTGCGCATCTCCGTTCCCAGCATGGAAGCGGCAGAAGCGTTCCGTGAGATTCGCGCCCGGGTCACTGTGCCGCTGGTGGCAGATATCCATTTCGACCACAAGATTGCGCTCAAGGTGGCGGAGTACGGGGTTGACTGCCTGCGCATCAATCCCGGCAATATTGGCAACGACAAAAAGGTGCGGGCCGTGATTGACTCCGCCCGCGACAAGGGTATCCCGATACGGATCGGCGTCAACGCCGGTTCCCTGAGCAAGGAACTGCAGCGCAAGTACGGTGAACCTACCGCAGAGGCGCTGGTGGAGTCCGCGCTGCACCACGTGGATATTCTCGACCGCTTCAACTATCCGGAGTTCAAGGTCAGCGTCAAGGCATCGGACGTGTTCATGGCAGTAGCTGCCTATCGCCTGCTGGCAAAGCAGATTGAGCAGCCGCTGCATCTCGGGATTACCGAGGCCGGCGGCTTGCGCGGCGGTACCGTGAAATCGGCGGTGGGCCTGGGCATGCTGTTGATGGACGGCATCGGCGATACCATCCGCATCTCGCTGGCGGCGGATCCGGTGGAGGAAGTGAAGGTCGGCTTCGAAATCCTCAAGAGCCTGAAGCTGCGGGCCAACGGCATCAACTTCATCGCCTGTCCCAGCTGTTCGCGGCAGAATTTTGATGTCATTGCCACCATGAACGTGCTGGAACAGCGCCTCGAAGACATCCGCACGCCGATGGATGTGGCGGTGATCGGCTGTATCGTCAACGGCCCCGGGGAAGCGCGGGAGGCCGATGTGGGCCTCACCGGCGCCAGCCCCAGCAACCTCATCTACGTGAATGGCGAACCCGATCACAAGGTCAGCAACCGGGACTTTGTCGACCACCTGGAGCAGGTCATCCGGCAGCGCGCTCTGCAGCTGGAGCAGGAACGGGCCGCCGAGGATGCCAGGCTGATCCTCCGGTCACCGGCCTGACCCGATGACGCCGCAGGAGCGCAAGTGACTACCATCCGCGCCATCCGGGGAATGAACGACATTCTCCCGGAAGACACTGTTTCCTGGCAGTATCTGGAGGCTGTGATTGCCGCGGTGCTGGGAAGCTACGGCTACGGCGAGATCCGCCTGCCGATTGTCGAGCAGACGGCGCTGTTCCGGCGTTCCATCGGCGAGGTCACGGACATTGTCGAGAAAGAGATGTACAGCTTCGATGACCGTAATGGCGAAAGCCTGACCCTGCGCCCGGAGGGTACCGCGGGTTGCGTCCGCGCGGTGATTCAGAATGGCCTGTTGGGCACCCCACAGCGGCTCTGGTACAGCGGCCCCATGTTCCGCTACGAACGTCCGCAGATGGGGCGCCAGCGCCAGTTTCACCAGGTGGGCGCCGAGGCTTTCGGTATTGCCACTCCGGATATCGACGCCGAGCTGATAGTGATGACCGCGCGCCTGTGGCGGCAACTGGGCGTTGCTGACCATCTGCAATTGCAGATCAATTCCATCGGCAGCAGCAGCGCGCGCGAGGTTTATCGCAGTGCTCTGGTTGAGTACCTGTCCGGCCACAGCGAGGCCCTGGATGAGGACAGTCAGCGCCGCTTGCAGAGCAACCCCCTGCGGATTCTGGACAGCAAGCACCCCGGTACCCGGGATATACTGGCCGGGGCGCCGGTGCTCACGGATTACCTTGACGCCGAGTCACGGGCAGATTTCGCCAGGCTGTGTGAACTTCTGCAGGCGGCGTCGGTCCCCTATGTGATCAATCCGCAGCTGGTGCGCGGCCTGGACTACTACAACAAGACCGTATTCGAGTGGGTGACGGACCAGCTTGGTGCCCAAGGCACTGTCTGCGCCGGCGGCCGCTACGACGGGCTGGTGCAGCAGCTGGGCGGCAAGCCCACTCCCGGCGTCGGCTTTGCCCTGGGCAAGGAGCGCCTGGTCTTGTTGCTCGAGGCGTTGGCGGTCGCGCCGCCTGCGGGCTCTGCAGCAGACATCTATGTGGTCAATGCCGGTGCCGCGGCAGAAGTGGCCGCGGTGGCAGCGCTGGAAGCGGTGCGTGATGCATTGCCGGCGCTGCGCATCGTCCAGCACACGGGTGGCGGCAGTTTCCGCAGCCAGCTGAAAAAAGCCGACAGGAGCGGGGCCCGCTGGGCCTTGATCTGGGGCGAAGACGAGGCCGCTGCGGGTACCGTCACCGTCAAGCTGCTGCGCGAGCGGGAGCAGCAGGAATCCATAGCGGTGGCGGATCTTGCCGGCTACCTCCGCCGTCATTCATCGCCATAACAGGGAAATCAAGGAAACCGGATCGTGGAATCTTACAGAACAGAAGAAGAGCAGGTTGAAGCACTCCGCCGCTGGTGGAACGAGAACGGCCGGTCAACCGTGTTGGCCATTGTCGTGGTGCTGGCAGGTACTTTTGGTTGGCAGGGCTGGCAGCGCTACGAGGCCCAGCGCAGCGACAGCGCCTCGGACCTCTACCAGCAAATGCTGGAAGCGGCAGCTATGGCCGATCAGGGGATTGTGAATGATGCGCCTGCCGAGCGGCTCGCCAGTCAGCTGCGCAGCGAATATGGTGGCACGACCTACGCCCAGTTTGCGGCGCTGCACCAGGCCCGCGTGGCAGTGGCCGGTGGCGACCTTGAGGCCGCGGAGGGTCACCTGCGCTGGGTCCTGGGCAAGGCATCCAGTGGCAGCGATACTGCCGCGGTAGCGCAGCTGCGACTCGCGCGGGTACTGGCGGCGCGGGACC
>JBGTGB010000149.1:0-13593 GCA_041746975.1 Haliea sp.
CGGTCGTTGTAGCGCCAGGCAGGGCGCCTGCCCCCGCCGCCTCGCTGCCCCGGTTGAATGTCCGGGCCGAGACGCCCAGGCCCGGTCGGACAGCGCCCGCGGAGGCACAGGCTTTCGCTGCTGACATTCCTGCGTTTCACCTGGCTGCCGTCGTGGCCGGCAATTGTCTGTGGTTGCAAGCCCTGGCCGGGGAGCCGGAGCTGGCGCCGGAGCAGCTGCAGCTGATTCGCGCCATGGCCTTTGCCCTCGAGCGGAAACAGGAGAGCCCGCAGGTCACCCGATTTGCCTGGCCCCTGCACAGTAATCGCCAGCTGGACCTCAGCGCGGGCGCCGCCGCGGCGGCACTCACCGGCTTTGTCCTGCGCCAGGTGCAGGACCGTCAGTGCCGCGCACTGGTGTTGCTGGGCCGGGCCGCGGGGGAACACCTGCTGCAACCGCAGCTGGATGGGGTGCCCACCGTGCTCTTGCCGGCGACTGAGGAATTGTTGGTCAATCCGCAGCGCAAGCGTGAGGCATGGCAGGCACTCGCCACGCTGGGCAGTTAACCGTGCCTGCGATCAGACCGGGGCTGCTCGCCGATGCGCCGGAAATGGCGCGTCTGGATGCGGCGTCGTCGCCCTGGCCCTGGAGCGAAGCGCAGTACGTCCGCTGCTGTACGCCGGTGGCTGACAATCGTGAGCGCGCCCTCCTGCTGGAGACAGACAGCGCACTGCAGGGCCTGGTGGTTTTCGCCCGGGAATTTGATGACGGCAGCATCTACAATATCGTGGTCGCCACCAGCGCCCGCCGCATGGGTTACGGAGAGTTGTTGCTGGAGGCTGCAATCGAGGCCCTGCTGGCGACCGGCGCCCGCCGCTGCCTGCTGGAAGTGCGCAAGTCGAATACCGGCGCCCGCCGCCTGTACGAGGCCTGCGGCTTTCATGTCGACGGTACCCGGCGTAATTACTACCCCCTGCCACCGGGCCGGGAGGACGCCATCCTGATGTCGCTGGATTTGTGAGGAAGCTATGAACGTGCTGGAAACCGAGTGGTGGTCCATGGCGCTGGCGCCCGAGTGGTGGGCGGAGGCGGAAGAGGATGGGACCATCCTGGTCGGCGATGAAGACGATGTCGGCTGCCTGGAGATCACCACCTTGCACAAGGAACTGGGCGCCTTTAACGCCCCGGAATTACTGCGTATCGCGGAGGAGGAATCAACAAGCCCACAGCGCTGGCAGAACGCAAGCTGCGGGGATTTCAGCGGCTGGCAGGCAGCGTTCGGGGAGAAAGATGCGGCAGTGCGGGAGTGGTACCTGGCTGCGGGCCCGCTGCTACTGTTCGTCAGCTACAGCTGCGACGCGGACAACCAGGGCATGGACGACGCGGCGGTAGATGCCCTGCTGGAGACCCTGGTGGTGGCGGAAGCGAGCGCCAGCTGAAGCGTCCCCAGCTCAGCTGATGGTACCGGTTACCCTGACCCGCTTGGCACCCTTGACCGGTTTGCTGCGGAGCGCATCCTGGCGGCGCCTGAGCTGGCGATCCACCAGATTCTTGCCTGCAATCAGCAGCCCGGTAAAAATAAAAGCTCCCGGGGGCAGGATAGCGAGCAGGAAAGGCTGGTAGTCGGCCACCAGGACCAGTTCCCAGCTGGCAGCCGCGGGACCGAAGAGCAGATCCATATCGGCGAACAGTGCCCCGGTGCCCACAAGTTCGCGCACGGCACCCAGCAATACCAGGATCACCCCGAAGCCCAGTCCCATCAGCAAGCCGTCATAGAGCGCGGGCCCTATCGGGTGCTTGCTGGCAAAGGCATCGGCCCGGCCGAGGATGGTGCAGTTGGTGGTGATCAGGGGCAGGAATATGCCCAGGATCAGGTACAGCTCGAAGGCGAAGGCCTGCATCAGCAGCTCGGCGCAGGTGACGGCGGAGGCGATAATCATGACAAACACGGGCAGCCGGATGGCGTCGGATACCACGTTGCGGATCAGCGACACCGCGGTATTGGAGCAGACCAGCACCAGGGTAGTGGCCGCTGCCAGGCCGAGGGCATTGACCACGCTGCCGGTGACCGCCAACAGCGGGCACAGACCCAGCAACTGCACCAGGGCAGGATTGTTCTTCCACAGTCCATTGACCGTCAGCTCACCGTAGCTGGGCGTGCTCATGAAGTCTCCCCCGCGGCTGGCCCGGCAGCAAACAGGCTGGCGCGCTCATTCTCTACATAGTGCAGTGCCCGCAGAATCGCCGCAACCACGGCCCGCGGGGTAATGGTGGCGCCGGTGAACTGATCGAACACGCCATCGTCCTTGCGCACCGCCCAGCGGGCGGGGGCGGGATTGCCCAGGGAACGGCCGTTGAAATCCAGAATCCAGTCTGATTTCTTCAGGTCTACCTTGTCACCCAGTCCCGGGGTTTCCCGGTGGCCGAGTACCCGCACGCCGGCGATACTGCCGTCTGCGTTCACCCCCACAATGAGCTCGATGTCCCCGCTGTAGCCATCGCGGGCAACCACTGGCACGATCACGGCCACCGGCTGCCCGTTACGACGTGCCACGTACAGGGAGCGGTTATCGCGCAGGCCCAGGCCGTGACTGCCGGCAGTCAGCGGGCGGGTGTCGTCCAGCATGCTGTTGTCGTGGCGCTCGCGGGGGATGATTTCCAGCAGGGCCTGCTCCTCGGCCTTCCGGCGTTCCGTGGCGATGGTGTCCTTGGTCAGCAACCAGGTGCCGGCAATCAGGAACGCTGTGAGCAAGGCAAACAGGGCCAGCAGGGCACTGTTGCGGGTGATGGAGCCAAGCACGTGCATCAGGACTTGCCCCCGGTCTTCTGGTGGCCGTAGGTCCGGGGCTGGGTGTAGTGGTCGATGAAAGGTGCCGCGAAATTGGCAATCAGCACTGCAAAGGCCACCGCGTCGGGGTAGTTGCCCCAGACCCGGATCAGGTAGACAAGTGCGCCGATCAGGGCACCGAACACCAGCCGCCCGCGCACCGAAACCGCGGAAGAGACAGGGTCAGTGATGATGAAGAAGGCGCCGAACATGGTGGCGCCGCTCAGCAAATGGAACAGGGGCGAGCCGCCGCTGGCAGAGCTGCCACCGTCGTGGAACAGGGCGGCCAGCAGAGCCAGCGCGGCGAGCATTGCCACCGGTGCGTGCCAGGTAAAGACCCGCCGGTACAGCAGCCATATGCCGCCGGCGAGGAAGGCCAGGTTGGCCCACTCCCAGCCGATGCCAGCCCAGCGCCCGAACTGGGTGGTTTCCTGCCACAGGTCCTCCAGCAGCAGGCTGTCATTCTGGCGCAGCACATCCAGCGGCGTGGCCATGGTCACGGCGTCGAAGCCCGCGGGCGTGAAGCAGGCCTGCAGGGCCTGCCAGAGGCCGGGTACTTCTGCCAGGCCGCGAGGCGGTGCCCAGGCCGTCATCTGCACGGGGAAGGAGATCAACAGCACCACGTAGCCGACCATGGCGGGGTTGAAGGGGTTGTAGCCCAGCCCACCATAGAGATGCTTGGCCATCAGCACCGCCGAGGCCACGCCGATGGCGATGAGCCACCAGGGGGCATAGGGCGGCAGGGCGATACCCAGCAGCACCGAGGTGACCAGAACGCTGTAATCCTTGAGGTAGAAGGCGGGGGAATAGCCGCGCAGGGCCAGCGCCAGCGTTTCGCAGGCGACCCCCACCAGGCAGGCCCAGAGCACGTTGACCAGGGTGCCGAAGCCGAAGAAATACGTCAGCACGGCGATTCCGGGCAGGGTCGCGAGCAATACCTGACGCATCACAGTACTGGTGTTGATGCTGCCGTGGGCGTGGGGCGAGCTGACCCTCATCAACGCCATTAGCGAATCTCGGTCTCGGTTGTGCCCGCCGCCGCTGCTTTCTTGGCCTTGGCACGCTCAATCGCGGCTTGTACGGGATCCTCGCCGCCCTCGGCCGCTGCCTGTTCGGCCCGCTTCTCCGCCGCCTGCTTGCGCGCCGCACGTTTCGCTTCCCGCTCTTCCTCTTCGCGCGTAATGCGGGTCTGTCGGGCTTCAAAACGCAGCCGCGCCTGCTCGGCCTTCTCGTGATCGCGGCGCTGCTGCAGGATATCCGCCTTGGATGCCCGATAGTACTGCACCAGAGGAATGTGGCTGGGACACACCCAAGAGCAGGCCCCGCACTCAATGCAGTCGAACAGGTTGTGCTGCTCGAGCTTGTCGACTTCCTTGCCCCGGGCGAACCAGTACAACTGTTGTGGCAGCAGGCTGGCTGGGCAGGCTTGGGCGCAGAGACCACAGCGGATACAGGCCTGGGCCGGCGGTGGAGCTGGCAGTTCGGCACTGGCGGGCGTCAGCAGGCAGTTGCTGGTTTTCACTACCGGCACCAGCGGGCTGGCGAGGGTAAAGCCCATCATCGGCCCGCCCATGATCAGGCGCTCGCAGCGCTTGGGCTGAAAACCGGCGAGGTCCAGCAGATGCTGCATGGGGGTGCCCAGCAGGACCTCGAAGTTCCCGGGTGTGGCCACAGCCTCCCCGGTCACCGTGGTGATGCGGGAGATCAGCGGTCGCCCGCCCAGGATGGCATCCCCGACCGCGACCGCGGTGCCGACGTTCTGGCACACAATACCGATATCCACAGGCAGGCCGCCGCTGGGCACCTGCTTGCCGGTCAATATCTCGATCAGCTGCTTCTCGCCGCCGGACGGATACTTGGTCGGGAAACTCACCACTTCTACCCCGCTGCCCCGTGCAGCGGCCTCCAATGCGGCGATGGCTGCCGGCTTGTTGTCCTCCACCCCCAGTAGCACTTCCTGCGGCTGCAGAATATGGCGCAGGATGGCGATACCCTCGAGAATTTGCTCCGCCCGCTCCTGCATCAGAATATCGTCGGCGGTTATGTAGGGTTCACACTCGGTGCCGTTGATGATCAGGGTTTTGATGCTTGCGCCGGGCTTGCCGGCAAGTTTGACTGCGGCCGGGAAACCGGCCCCGCCCATGCCCGCGATGCCGGCGGCGCGGATCAGCTCCAGCAGCTCCGTCGGCTCACAATCGCGGAAATCCGCTACGCCCTGGAGGGCGATCCATTCGTCGCGGCCGTCGCAGTCGATGACAATACAGGGTGCGCTCAAGCCCGACGGATGGGGTATGGGCCGGTCTTCAATGGCGCTAACGGTGCCGGAGCTGGGCGCGTGCAGCGGCACGCTGACATAGCCGCCGGCCTCGGCGATCATCTGGCCCTTGAGCACGCGCTCGCCTACCTGCACCAGCGGCCGCGAGGCTGCGCCGATATGCTGGGACAGGGGCAGGACCAGCTGCTGCGGTACCCCGGCGCTGCAGATCGGGCTGGCCAGGGACTGCGCCTTGTTCTCGGCAGGATGAATGCCGCCGTGGAAGTCGAAGACCCGTCTCATGCCGCGCGCTCCGCGACTCCGCTATCGGTGGCAATAATGTCGAGGTTGCGACTGCCGGGCTCGGGCAGGCGCCAGTGCCAGGTCTGCAGGCCTTCCGCCTGTGGAATCATATCGATGCAGTCCACCGGGCAGGGCTCCACGCATAAGTCGCAGCCTGTGCACTCGCTGACAATCACGGTGTGCATCAGTTTGGCGGCACCGAGAATAGCGTCCACCGGGCAGGCCTGGATGCACTTGGTGCAGCCGATGCACTCGTCCTCCCGAATGTAAGCGACGGTCTTGACCTTTTCCTCACCGTGCTCGGCATCCAGTGGCGGTGCTTCCACATCCAGCAGGTCCGCCAACGCATGGATGCCGGCCTCGCCCCCCGGGGGGCACTTGTTGATAGGCTCGCCATTGGCGATGGCCTCGGCATACGGGCGGCAGCCCGGGTAGCCGCACTGGCCGCACTGGGTCTGGGGCAGAATGGCGTTGATCTGGTCGACAACGGGGTTGCCCTCGGTGCGAAAGCGCACGGCGGCAAAGCCCAGCAGGGCACCGAAAGGCGCACCCAGGCCCACCAGCGCAACGAGGGCGGCAAGCAGTGGATACTGTGTAATCAACTCCGTCATCGCGCTAGACCAGCCCCGCGAAGCCCATGAAGGCCAGCGACATCAGGCCGGCGGTTACCATGCCAATGGCGGGGCCGCGGAACGGCTCCGGCACGTCGGCGACCGCCAGGCGCTCGCGCATGGCTGCGAACAGGACCAGTACCAGGGAAAAACCAAGGGCAGCGCCGAAGCCATAGAACAGCGCCTGCAGGAAACTGTGGTCGCGATTGATGTTGAGCAGGGCCACGCCCAGGACTGCGCAGTTGGTGGTAATCAACGGCAGGTAGACTCCCAGCACCCGGTACAGCAGCGGGCTGCTCTTGCGCACTACCATCTCGGTGAATTGCACCACCACGGCGATAACCAGGATGAAGGAAATGGTGCGCAGATACTCCAGCCCCAGTGGCTCCAGCAGCAGATAGTAGGTCAGGTGGCTGCAGGCGGAGGCCAGGGTGAGCACAAACGTGGTGGCCATGGACATGCCCATGGCGGTTTCCAGTTTGTTGGACACACCCATAAACGGGCACAGCCCGAGGAACTGCACCAGAACGAAGTTGTTGACCAGGATGGCCCCGATCAACAGGATGGAATAGTCGGCCAGCACGGATTCATTGCCAGAGAGTCAGCCAGTGTGCCGCAATGGTAAGTAGTAACACCGCGGGAAACAATCGCCGGTTGGGGATAAGCTGATAATCGATAGTCACCCGGTGCTGGCAACTGTCGGCCCCGCGCTGGCGCTGAGCAGCGCCTCCACCGCTGCCGGATCGACCCGGGTCAGCAGAGGCTGGAAAGGCGCCAGTTCATGACCCAGCAGTGGGCCCTCCAGAGCGGTCCAGTCCAGGGAACATTGCAGAAACGCTTCGGAGCGCGCTGCCATGGCCGGCAGCACCGGTTTCAGGTAGGTCATCAAAATCCGGAATAGATTGATCCCCATGCTGCAGACGGCGTGGACGTCCTGCTCGCACCCGGCTTCCTTGGCCAACACCCAGGGTTTCTTCTCGTCAATGTACTGGTTGGCCTGATCCGCCAGGGCAACAATGGCGCGAATGGCCTTGCTGAATTCCCGCTGCTCGTAGGCCGTGGCAATCGCCTTGCCCTCGTCGAGGAAGGTCTGCAGCAGCGCCGGCTCCGCGCAGTCCCCGGCGGTGGTATTGGCGAAGCCCTTGCGCAGGAACCCGGCGCAGCGGCTGGCGATGTTAACGATTTTGCCGACGACGTCGGCATTCACCCGCTGCACGAAGTCCTCGAGGTTGAGGTCGATATCGTCGACGGCGCCGCTCAGCTTGGCGGCGAAGTAGTAGCGCAGGTACTCCGCGTCCAGGTGCTCAAGATAAGTGCCGGCATTGATGAACGTGCCGCGGCTCTTGGACATCTTGGTGCCATTCACAGTCAGGAAGCCGTGGACGTAAATGGCGGTGGGTGTGCGCAGGCCCGCAGAGTGCAACATCGCCGGCCAGAACAGGCCGTGGAAGTTGAT
Organism: Haliea sp.; assembly: GCA_041746975.1. Taxonomy (GTDB): domain Bacteria; phylum Pseudomonadota; class Gammaproteobacteria; order Pseudomonadales; family Halieaceae; genus Haliea. The sequence goes on from JBGTGB010000149.1 coordinate 7,431, forward strand.
GATGTCCTTGCCGATGAAGTGGTACAGCTCGGCGTCTGCGGCGGCCTGCCAGTAGCTGTCAAAGTCGCGACCGCTGCGCTCGCACAGGTTCTGAAAGCTGGCGATATAGCCGATGGGGGCGTCCAGCCAGACATAGAAGTACTTGCCAGGCTCCCCGGGAATCTCGAAGCCGAAGTAGGGCGCGTCGCGGCTGATGTCCCATTCCTGCAGACCTGCGTCAGTCCACTCACGCAGCTTGTTGGCAATCTGAGGTTGCAGGGTGCCCGAATCGATCCAGGTCTGTAGCATGCCAGCCAGGGCCGGCAGGGTGAAGAAGAAGTGAATGGATTCCCTGGGTACCGGGCGGGCGCCGGAAATAGCCGAGACCGGGTCGATGAGGTCCGCGGGTGTGTAGGTTGCCCCGCAGGCCTCGCAGTTGTCCCCGTACTGATCCGGGGCTTTGCAGCTGGGACAGCTGCCCTTGATAAAACGGTCCGCGAGGAACAGCTCCTTCTCCGGATCAAAGGCCTGGACGATGGCGCGGCTGGCAATGTGGCCGTTGGCTTTCAGGCGCCCATAGATTTCCTCGCTCCAGTAGCGGTTCTCGGCGGAATGGGTGCTGTAGAAGTTGTCGAAGCCGATGTGGAAACCCGCGGCGTCGCTCTCGTGCTCGGCCTTGATGCGGGCGATCTGCTCCTCCGGAGTAATGCCGTGCTTCTCCGCGGTCAGCATGATGGCAGTGCCGTGGGCATCGTCGGCACAGACGTACAGGCAGTCATGGCCCCGGGATTTCTGGAAGCGAACCCAAATGTCGGCCTGCACCATCTCCAGCATATGCCCGAGGTGCAGGGAGCCGTTGGCGTAGGGAAGGGCGCTGGTCACCAGTATCTTGCGCACGCTGCTGTCGAGCATCGGCTTGAATGTTCCATGCGAGATAAAGGGGCGTTACTATAGCGGTTTTACAGCCCGGTTTCACTGCCGGGACGATCGCGCCCCAGTCTGCATAGCTCAGTCCGAATAATAAAGGAGGCGGTATGACCGCGAGCCTGCCTGGACGTTTCCTCTTTACCCTGCGTGTCTGGCGGCGCCGGCTCGTAGGCTGGGTGCGGGGTGGCTGGTACCGGCTGGTGCGGCGCCCGCTGGGCTATCTCTCCTGGACCTTCTGGTGCCGGCTGGAGTGCGTGCCGGACAGCATCCTGTCCCGGCGCAATGCCTTGGCCCGGCTGGGAAACCTGACCCTGATAGAGGCCACGCCGGCCCTGGTGAGCGATTTTGTGCGCGAGCAGGATGTAATGCGCAAGTGCTTCGTCTGGCCCGGCGACTGGGACTTGCGGGTGGAACCCATCGAACGCCACTTTCGTTACCAGATGATGGCGGATCTCTGGGCCCACCGCGACCACCTTGAGGACTCGGTGACCCTGCACGACTACCTCAGCCGCCTGAAGGAGGGACGGCCGGTGGAGCTATGGAATGCCGGTATGCGGCTGGACAGCCGGGAGAGGATTCTTGTTTACCTGCAGCAGCAGCTGGACCTGTTTCACTCCCTGGCCCGGGACGGTTTCAGGCCGGAGCGGGCGCCGGATGAACTCAAAGTGGCGATCGGCCGCAATGGCGAGATCATCAAGGCCAACGGCGGCCGCAAGCGTCTGCTGGCGTCCCGGATTCTGGGTCTGGAAAGCGTACCGCTGCGTGTGGCTTACGTACACCGCGATTGGCTGCAGCGCCACCGCGGTCCGGGCATGCATCGCGGGGAGGCCGCGCGAGCGGCATTGCGCGCGGTTCGGCAGTCATTGTCGACATCGCGGCAACTCCCTATACTGGCGGCCGCTGGGGCTCGGATTGACGGCGCGCCCCATTCCACTCACAGCCAGACCCCCGGTCCCCCATGAACAAGATCAAGCACATTATCGCCGTCGCCTCCGGCAAGGGCGGGGTCGGCAAGTCCACCACAGCGGTCAATCTGGCTCTTGCCCTGCAGGTACTCGGCGCCCGGGTCGGCCTGCTGGATGCAGACATTTATGGTCCCAGCCAGCAGCGCATGCTGGGCGTCGCGGAGGGCACCAAGCCCGAGCAAAAAGATGGCCAGTGGTTGCTGCCGGTACTGGCTCACGGCCTGAAAACCATGTCCATGGCATATCTGACCAGCGAGCGCACACCCATGGTCTGGCGCGGCCCCATGGCGGGCGGTGCCCTGGTGCAGATGCTGGAGCAGACCCTCTGGGGGGAGCTGGACTTCCTGGTGATTGACATGCCGCCGGGTACCGGGGACATCCAGTTGACCCTGTCACAGAAGGCGACCGTGGCGGGCGCAGTGATTGTTACCACACCCCAGGACATCGCCCTGCTGGACGCGCAGAAGGGCATCGAGATGTTCCGCAAGGTCGACGTCCCAATCCTCGGCATTATCGAGAATATGGCGGTACACATCTGCAGCCAGTGCGGTCACGCCGAGCATATTTTCGGCAGTGACGGTGGCGAGCGGGTGGCGCGTGACTACGGCGTTCCACTGCTCGCCAGCCTGCCGCTGACCCTGGCTATCCGCGAGCAGACCGATGCCGGTACGCCGACGGTCGCCGTAGCGCCGGAGGCTGCGGAAAGTGCCCTCTACATCGAGGCTGCGCGGGCGATACGCGCGGCCCTGGAAGGCGCCGGCGGCGGTGCGGCCCAGCCCTTTCCCACCATCAATATTTCCGACGACTGAATGGAGCAGACCCGCAGGTGAGTATCAAGGCAGACAAGTGGATTCGGCGCATGGCCGCGGAGCACGGCATGATAGAGCCCTTTGAGCCAGGCCAGGTCCGCACAGATGGGGAGCGCCGGCTGATTTCCTATGGCACCTCCAGTTACGGCTATGACGTCCGCTGCTCGGAGCACTTCAAGGTATTTACCAATATCAATTCAGCGACTGTTGATCCGAAGGCGTTTGATGAAAACAGCTTCGTGGATGTGCATGGCGCGGTCTGCGTGATTCCGCCGAACTCCTTCGCCCTGGCCAGCACGGTGGAGTACTTTCGTATTCCACGCAATGTGCTGACTATCTGCCTGGGGAAGTCCACCTATGCGCGCTGCGGCATCATTGTCAACGTAACGCCGCTGGAGCCGGAGTGGGAGGGGCATGTGACTCTGGAGTTTTCCAACACCACGACCTTGCCGGCGAAGATCTATGCCAACGAGGGCGTGGCGCAAATGCTGTTTTTTGAGTCCGACGAAGTGTGTGAAGTCAGCTACCGCGACCGCGGCGGCAAGTACCAGGGGCAGCGCGGCGTCACCCTGCCCAAAACCTGAGCCGCGATTATCGGTTGCCGTTTGCGGCGACGACTTGGGTGCCACCTATGCGGGCATCCGAGAGCAGTACCTCGACCGGTTTGTCGTCTTCGATGTGCACAGTCTTGACCATCAGATAATCCCAGTCTGGCGCAAACCAGATGTCGGATTCGCGGTCCGGATCATCGTGCAGGCGCTCAAAATGCAGCGCATTAACCGGTCCCAGTGGCGTCTCCAGGACCTCGTCACCCACGTACACCAGCTCGTAGTCCTTGACCCGCTTGCCATCGGCGATGCGCACGCTGATATTCTCGCGCGGATTTTCCTTGCTCAGCAGGTGCAGCCGCAGCTGTTCCTGCTGGCTCATGCGGTCGAGAGTCCCCTCCGTGTAGGGCAGCTCGTACCATTCCTCCTTGTACAGGCTGCGCACCGTATCTGCTCCCGGGGTGAAGTGCACTTCGCGACGGCGGTTGATGAGGCCGGTACCCTGGTAGATGTAGGAGCGTGGTCTGACCTGGAAATCCTCCACCGCGAATACCGCCACCTCATGAAAACCCACGACCAGCAGCTTGCCGCCATTGGTCAGGGTGTAGCCCCCTTCGCCGTCGGTTTTCAGCTCACGCTCGAGGGTTACAGTCATGCCGCGAGCCGTGGTGGTGTACTCGGCCTGGTAGGGCTGCAGGATCGCGGTCCGACCTTGCGCTGCAGCTTCGGCGAAGGCGCTGCTGCTAGCCGCTGTCAACAGCATTGCGACGCATAGCATCCTGCGGCCGATACGTGACGCCGCTCGCGGGAATCTTCTGGCCATCGAGAAATGCTCCTTGTTCGTTCAACCTCAGCCGCCCCTGCAGGAACCAGAGTGCCGCCAGCGGATAGATTTGATGTTCCAGGGCGACGACCCGCCTGGCGAGGCTGTCGGCGGTATCACCGGGCAGGACGGGGAGCCTGGCCTGCAGCACCGGCGGGCCGCCATCCAGTTCCGGGGTGACGAAGTGGACGGTACTGCCGGCCTCGCCGTCACCGGCCTCCAGTGCTCGCTGGTGCGTGTGCAAACCCGGGTACTTAGGCAACAATGAAGGATGAATGTTCAATAATCTACCGGTAAAAGGTGTGATAAATACCGGGGTCAGGATCCGCATGAAGCCCGCGAGGATGACCAGGTCGGGTTGCGCCAGCTGCAGGCGTTCCACCATGGCGGCGTCGAATGCTTCCCGGTCGGGATAGTCGCCATGGGCAATGCAGGCCGTTTCGATGCCGGCCTCGCGGGCACTGGCGAGGCCCTCCGCTTCGGCACGGTTGCTCAGCACCAGGCAGACCCGGGCCGGCAGTTCACCGCGAGCGCAGGCGCCCAGGAAGGTGAGCATGTTGGAGCCGCGTCCGGAGATCAGAATCGCTATCCGGCCCTCGCCAGCGGCTGCCATCAGACCAGTTCCACGCCCTGTTCCCCGGCATCAATATGGCCCAGGCGCCAGGCGAGCAGACCGCTGTCGGCAAGGGCTCCCAGCGCGGCCGCTGCCGCTTCCTCTGCCACGCAGAGCACCATGCCCACACCGCAGTTGAAGGTCCGATACATTTCCGGCGTGGCGACGTTGCCCTGGGTCTGCAGCCACTGGAAGATTTCCGGCCACTGCCAGCTGTTGGTGTCGACCACGGCGCGACAGCCCGCCGGCAGTACCCGCGGCAGGTTTTCGGGCAGGCCGCCGCCGGTGATGTGGCTCAGGGCCTTCACTTCCACGTCCTTGAACAGGGCCAGCAACGGCTTCACGTAGATAATGGTAGGGGTGAGCAGAGTCTGTCCCAGGGTGCTGTCGGCGAAGGGTTGCTGCAGATCGGCACCGCTGACTTCGATAATCTTGCGAATCAGGGAATAGCCATTGGAATGGGGGCCGCTGCTGCCGATGGCAATCAGGCAGTCGCCGGGGGTGACCTTGCTGCCGTCTATGATTTTGGCCTTTTCCACCACGCCCACGCAGAATCCCGCCAGGTCGTAGTCTTCACCCTCGTACATGCCCGGCATCTCGGCGGTTTCGCCGCCCACCAGGGCGCAGCCCGCGAGTTCGCAGCCGCGGCCTATGCCGGTAATCACCGCGGCTGCGGTGTCCACATCCAGGGCGCCGGTCGCGTAGTAATCAAGGAAAAACAAGGGCTCGGCACCGGCGACGACGAGGTCATTGACGCACATGGCGACCAGGTCGATTCCGACGCTGTCGTGGATGCCCATGTCCATGGCCAGGCGCAGCTTGGTGCCAACGCCGTCAGTGCCGGCTACCAGCACCGGGTGCCTGTAGCCAGCGGGCAACTCGCACAGGGCCCCGAAACCCCCCAGGCCGCCCAGAACCTCAGGCCTGCTGGTGCGTCGGGACACCTGCTTTATGCGCTCCACCAGCGCGTTGCCGGCGTCGATGTTCACGCCTGCATCCTTGTAACTCAAGGGGGTGTTCCCGTCGTCTGTGCTCATGGGTATCCGGGTCCGGGTCAGGTGCAGGCGGCTGCAGGTAAGGGGGGGCGTATTCTAGTACTAAACGCTGGCTGATTCACGCCAACGGCATTTTTCACGATGTACTTCTAGCGCCCCATGCAGTGCCTGCTACAATACGACGCTGATTTGTGCTCAGGAGGCGAGCTTTGAGAAGGATCCTGTGGGCTCTGGTGTGCCTTGCGTTGCTGGCGGCGCGAGGGGCAGTGGCTGCCGAGTTGGTGCGTGACCTCTACGTCGCCGACGTGCCGGTTGCCGATCGCAGCAACGGCGAGCTCGCCCGGGCCTCCGCGGAGGGTCTGGCTCAGGTGCTGGTCAAGGTTTCCGGCAGTGTCGAGGTGCTGGCGCTGCCGTCGGTCGAACAGGCGCTGCGCGACGCCCGCAATCGAGTGCGGCAGTATTCCTATACCCGGATTGAGGCACCTGCGTCGGTCACCGGGACCG
>JBGTGB010000150.1:0-22423 GCA_041746975.1 Haliea sp.
GGCTCCCACCACAGCAGCTGAACCGGACGCCTGCCGCGCGTGTAGCGCGGGCCGCCGGCGCGCTCGCCATTGTGCTGCGCCAGCCGCCGCTGCAGGTCCAGGGTCACTCCCGTGTACAGGCTGCCATCGGCACACTGCAGCAGATAGACCGCCCACTGTGCGGCCCCTGCCGGGAATATGGTCATAACGAAAAACTCCTGGGCGCCGGTTGTACCCGAATCAGCCAATGGTATCATTGCGCCTTTATTGCAAGGGGCGACCCCGCCAACTGGAGCATACAATGAGCCAAAACATCGTACATGTGAGCGATGCAAGTTTTGACGCCGATGTCCTTAACGCTGACATCCCGGTGCTGGTCGATTTCTGGGCGGAGTGGTGCGGCCCCTGCAAGATGATTGCCCCTGTCCTGGACGAAATCGCCACCGAATACGCGGGCAAGCTGAAGGTCTGCAAGGTGGATGTGGACGCCAATCCGGACATCCCGCCAAAGTTCGGCATCCGCGGCATCCCGACCCTGATCCTGTTCAAGGGCGGCAGCGCCGAGGCCACCAAGGTCGGCGCATTGTCCAAGAGCCAGCTGCTGGACTTCATCAAGGAAGTTCTCTGAACGCTCACCCGGCCCTGCGCCGGTAGCACCATGGCACGGCCATGGAGGGCCGGCAAAAAGCGGTAGACGCCCCCCGCACACCGTGCTACATTCCATCATGTTGCACGGCCCCGTGCCGCAATAATAACTCTGCCACCCAATGACTTAACGCTGCATTCCCGTCGCCATAGCCGGCAGTCCCGGTAGCTACGTCTGTCTGCATTGCACTTCTTCCTCGAACAAGAACTCAGCACTCTTCTATGAATCTAACTGACCTCAAGACCAAGTCCACGCAGGAACTCATCGATATTGCCAAGGAGATCGGCCTCGAAAATATGGCCCGCTCCCGCAAGCAGGACATCATTTTCGCCATTCTCAAGCGCCACGCCAAAAGCGGCGAGGATATTTACGGCGATGGTATCCTGGAAATCCTGCAGGACGGTTTCGGTTTCCTGCGCTCGGCAGACAGCTCCTACCTGGCCGGCCCCGACGACATATACGTGTCACCCAGCCAGATCCGCCGCTTCAACCTGCGTACCGGCGACACCATTTCCGGCAAGATCCGCCCCCCCAAGGACAGTGAGCGTTATTTTGCCCTGCTCAAGGTTGGCGACATCAATTTCAACCGGCCCGAGAACGCCAAGCACAAAATACTGTTCGAAAACCTGACACCGCTATTCGCCGACAAACGTCTGATGCTGGAGAAGGGCAACGGCAGCACCGAGGATCTTATTGGCAGGGTCATCGATCTGGTGGCGCCGATCGGCAAAGGTCAGCGCGGCCTGCTGGTGGCGCCGCCCAAGGCCGGCAAGACCGTGATCATGCAGAGCATCGCCCAGGCGATTCTGACCAACAACCCCGAGTGCTACATCATTGTGCTGCTGATTGACGAGCGGCCGGAAGAAGTGACCGACATGCAGCGCACCGTCGGCATCCGCGGTGCGGAAGTGGTTGCCTCCACCTTCGACGAGCCCCCCTCGCGCCATGTGCAGGTTGCGGACATGGTGATCGAGAAAGCCAAGCGTCTGGTCGAGCACAAGCGCGACGTGGTGATCCTGCTGGACTCCATCACTCGCCTGGCACGTGCCTATAACACCGTGGTGCCAAGCTCGGGCAAGGTACTCACCGGCGGCGTTGACGCCCATGCCCTGGAGCGCCCCAAGCGCTTCTTCGGCGCCGCGCGCAATATCGAGGAAGGCGGCAGCCTGTCGATTATCGCCACCGCCCTGGTGGACACCGGTTCCAAGATGGACGAGGTAATTTACGAGGAATTCAAGGGCACTGGCAACATGGAGCTGCATCTGGACCGCAAGATTGCGGAAAAGCGCGTCTACCCGGCCATCAATATCCGCCGCTCCGGCACCCGGCGCGAGGAGTTGCTGACCGCCGAGGACGAACTGCAGCGCATGTGGATCCTGCGCAAGCTGCTGCACAGCATGGAGGATGGCCCCGCTATCGAATTCCTGCTGGACAAGCTCAGGGATACCAAGACCAACGAAGAATTCTTCCTGTCCATGAAGCGCAAATAGCAGACGCCACGGCGCGCTATACTGTCCCCCTGCCTCAAGCCGGAAGCAAGGACAGCCCGTGAAGTACCGAGACCTACGCGAATTCATCGCCGCCCTGGAACAGCGTGGCGAACTGGTGCGTATCCGCCAGGAAATTGATCCCTGTCTGGAAATGACCGAGATCGCCGACCGCACCTTGCGCGCCGGCGGCCCCGCCCTCCTCTTCGAAAACCCCAAGGGCAGCCGCATTCCGGTGCTGGCCAACCTGTTCGGCACCCAGACCCGGGTGGCGCTGGGCATGGGGGCGGAAAACGTGGCGGCACTGCGCGAGATCGGGGAAGTCCTCGCCTACCTGCGCCAACCAGACCCGCCGAAGGGACTGCGCGACGCCTGGGACAAGGCACCGCTGCTGAAGCAGGTAATGAACATGGGGCCGAAGCTGGTTCGCAACGCGCCCTGCCAGTACCACGCCCACAGCGGCAACGAGGTCGACCTGTACCAGCTGCCGATCCAGACCTGCTGGCCCGGCGACGCTGGGCCCCTGGTGACCTGGCCGCTGGTAATCACCCGCGGCCCCAACAAGAATCGCCAGAACCTCGGCATTTACCGCATGCAGCTAATCGGCCGCAACAAGCTCATCCTGCGCTGGTTGTCGCATCGGGGCGGCGCCCTCGATTATCGCGACTGGCAGCTGCAAAACCCGGGCAAGCGGTATCCGGTCGCCATCGCCCTGGGCGCGGACCCGGCCACAACTCTCGGTGCAGTCACCCCGGTGCCAGACAGCCTCTCGGAGTATGCTTTTGCCGGCCTGCTGCGCGGCAGCAAGACCGAACTGACCGAATGCTACACCCAGGGTTGCAGGGACCACGGCCTGCAGGTGCCGGCCACGGCTGAATTCATTCTGGAAGGGTATCTGGAACCCGGGGAGATGGCGGACGAGGGTCCCTTCGGCGACCACACCGGCTACTACAACGAGGTCGAGCGCTTCCCGGTATTCACCGTGGAAGCGATCACCCATCGGGAAGATCCGATCTACCACAGCACCTACACCGGCCGCCCGCCCGATGAACCGGCGATCCTCGGCCTGGCACTGAACGAGGTGTTCGTGCCCATCCTGCAGAAGCAGTTTCCGGAGATCGTCGACTTCTACCTGCCGCCGGAGGGCTGCTCCTACCGCCTGGCCATCGTCACCATGCGCAAGGAATACCCCGGCCACGCCAAGCGCGTCATGCTCGGCGTCTGGTCCTTCCTGCGCCAGTTCATGTACACCAAATTCGTTATCGTCACCGACGCTGACGTCAATGCCCGCGACTGGCAGGATGTGATCTGGGCCATGACCACCCGCATGGACCCGCAGCGGGACAGCGTTTTCATAGAGAACACTCCCATTGATTACCTGGATTTCGCCTCGCCGGTGGCCGGGCTGGGATCCAAGGTGGGCTTTGACGCCACCAACAAATGGCCCGGAGAAACCAGCCGCGAGTGGGGTACACCGATCGCCATGAGCGACAGCGTAAAGGCGCGCATCGACGCGCTGTGGGACGAACTGGGGATTGGCCGCTGAACCAGCGGGTCAGCCCTGCTGGGCAGAACGCTCGGGCAGTGGCAGCTGCGGCAGGCTTTTTTCCCGCAGTAGGAGCCCCTCGCGAAAATGGGCTGCGCTGGTTTTTTCATCACCCAGCGCAGCGAGCAACCGCCCCAGCTCGGCGCAGACTTCCGGGCTGCGCCGCTGCTTGTAGCTGGCCTCGAAAAAGTCCCGGGCCTTGGCCCAGAGCTGGTGCCGACAGGCCAGGCGCCCGAGACACAGCAGCAGCTGCGGATCCCGGGGGTGCGCTTCCAGCCAGGTTTCCGCCTGGGCCAACTGGCGCCCGTGGTTGTCCAGTTCGACGTAGCCATAAAGCCGGACCAGGTCGCTGTCCCAGTCCTGTTTCAGGGCGCGCTGAACAACTTTGTCAGCACCGGCGTGGTCACCCTCCCGGATCAGCAGGCCCACGTAGAGTTGCAGCATGGCCCTGTCCTGACGCAGGTCGCTGGACATGTCCTGCCAGCGCTGGTGCAGGTGGGACGGCCCATCGCTGGCGGCGGCATCTTCCGCCACGCTCGCCTGCAGCAGCTGGGTATATACCTGGCGCTCCAGCTGCAGCAGCTCCTCCTGCGGCAGCACATGGTACTTGTGCAGCTCTGGCAGCAGCTTGCGCAGGGCCTCCCAGTCCTCCAGGCCAAGGTAGGCTGTGCTCAACAGTTTCAAGACATGCGGGTGCTTGCCGGCGTTGCGACGGGCACGCTCCAGTGTGGCGACTGCCTGCTCATACTGTTTGCCGCGCAGCTTGAGCTCCGCCTGGGTCAGTTCCACGGCGATTCCCGCTTCGGAATCCGACTTTTCGGCGGCGCCCAGATACTCCCGCATCTGATCGAGCTCGCCCAGCTGGAAACTGGCGCGCGCCGCGATCAGGTAGTTCAGCAGCGGCACCTCGCTGTGTTCGGCACCGCGCAGCAGCTGCCGCCGTGCGGGCTCCCAGTTGCCTTCGATGAAGTTGATCAGGCCGCGATGGGTGAGCCGTGAAGCCCGCTGCGTCTTGCGCTGCCCCAGCCAGCCGGCGAGGGATTTCTGGCCGCTGAACAGTTTGCGCAGGAGGGCGAAGCTGGCGTAGAGCGCGAGCGTGAGCAGCACCAGCAGCACAATGCCCACCCAGAGGCTGGTTTCTATGGTGTAGTGGTTATAGGCGATCAATACGTAGCCGGGATGGTTCTCGATCAGAGCGACCACACCCACGCCCAGAAGCAGCGCGAGCAATGCCAGCAGCAACAGTTTGCGCATCGCCTACCCGCCCCCGCCCCGTCGCAGGCGCTGTTCCATCACCGCGTCCAGCGCCTGCAGTGAACGGGAAATATCGGGCAGCTCCGCTGCGATCGCCTGTGCCGCGAGATCGTCCAGCTCGCGCGCCGCCGCTGTGGTCGCCACCTCGTCGGCGGTATAGTACTCCGTCAACCAGCGCTGGGCGCGCTGCAGACTGGCGTGGTACAGCGATTGATTACCGGAGAGCAGCGCCACCTGTGCCTGCTGTAGCAGCATCACCAGATTCTGGCGCAGCAGAGCCTCCCACTGCGGGTCTATCAGCGCCTCGAAGGGCATTTCCCGACGCCGCACCGTGACATACCGGGACAATGTCTGCAGGGCCTCTTCATAGCCCTGGCGCAAGCGCTGCTGCCAGTCATCGGCTTCCACCGCTGTCGGGCCGGCTTCGCGCTCGGGCAGTTCAAAAATCACCAGGCCGGCGACCTGGTCCACAAGTGCCGACAGGCGCAGATAAAGCCCCTCAATATCGATCTCCGGTAACGCCCGCAGGGCGGCAATGTCCGCCGCCACGGCGCGCCGCACTGGGTGCAGGGAGACATCCTCCAGCTGGCGCAATAGGGTGTCAGCGCTCTGCAGCAGGCCGCGGGCGGACGCCGCATCCGCGGTCATCAGCAAACGCTGGTTGGCCAGGCGCAGCAGGTATTCGACTTCCGCCAGCAGCCAGCTCTCCTGGTCACCATCGCTGAGCTTCGCCAGTTCACCGCGTTGCTCGCCAAGCTGGGCCTCCAGCGCTTGCAGGCGCGCGGTCTGTTCCTCCAGCGCCTGCCGCTGCTGCTGCGCGGATTGTCGCTGCTCCTGCAGCTGCGGCAGCAGAATGCCAAACTGGCGCTCCAGCGTTTCCACCTCGGCACGCAGCCCACTGACGTCAGCGCCGCTTGCCGCAGGCGCAGATACAGGAGCGGGCGCAGGAGCGGACCGATCTTCAGCCTCCAATGCCGCCAACCGCTGCAGAAGATCGGCTTCACGCTCCTGCGCCTGCCACAGCAGCCAGCCGGCACCGCCGGCCAGGGACAGAACCAGCAGCAATGCCAGCCAGGCGACAGCGGTGCCGCCACCAGACCTGCCGGCCGTGGTATCGCTTTTCGAGTCCACGACGGCCGTGTCCACGGGGGCCGTCCCCACAGGGGCCGTGTCTCCGGCGGGCGCGGGCTCATTACCGGGCAGGGGCCCCGGTTCGGCCTGCTCCCGACGTGCCGGCAACGCCGGATCTTTGTCTTCGCTCACTTACTCATCTCCCGTGTCCGCAGCCCAAGCGTCCAGGGCGCGCAACATGGCGCTATCAGAGGCATTGCCTGCAATCAGACAGTGTCTGAATCCCGCAGCTGCCGCGGCTTCCGCGACTCGCGCGGAAGGCAGTATCAGCCTAACATTCTGTAACTTAGAGGTTTCTTCCGGGCTAAGCAACGCCAACATATTGGCCAGCCCCTCACCGCTGCTGATCATTATCAGCCCGATATCCTGGCGCGCCAGCGCCGCGGTGAATTCCCCAGGCGCCAGCACCGGGGCCACCCGCCGATAGCAGGCGAGGGTCTCAACCCGCGCCCCACGGGCCGCCAGCTCCCGCGCCAGCGCGTCGCGACCACCCTCACCCTTGACCAGCAAAACCCGCTCGCCGCTACAGTTGCGCAGGCCGGGCAGTGCCAGCAGGCCCTCGCTGGTCATGTCGGAACCGGGTGTCTGCGCCGTCACCCCGAACGCAGCCAGGGCACGCGCAGTGCCGTCGCCGACCGCATACCAGGCGAGATCGAGGGGCAGCTGTGGCCAGAAATTTTCAATGACCGCCATACCGAAACGCACCGCATTGGCGCTGACAAAGATAATATGGCTGAATTCGTCCAGAGCCAGCACCCTGGTGCGCTCCCTGGCAGGTAGCTCGGTGAGCGGCTCCAGCGCCAGCAGCGGCAACTGGTGGGCGTGAAAACCGCGCGCGTCTATACCCTGGCACAGCGCATCACCCTGCCCGGCCGGGCGCGTAACGAGCACGCCCCGAGCACCCTGCTTACGAGGCAGAGTGCTAGCCGTCATACACCTCCGCCAGAATGGCGGCGGCGCCCTGTGCCAGCAGGTCTTCAGCCACCGCAATCCCAAGAGCTTCGGCCTCTGCCGCGGGCGCCCGCCCCTCTGCTCGCAGCAGCAGGCTGCCATCTGGCTTACCCACCAGGCCGCGCAGCCACAGTTCGCTGCCCTCCGCCTCGAGCTCGGCATAGCAGGCTATCGGGACCTGGCAGCCACCTTCAAGCCGCCGGTTGAGGGCGCGCTCAGCAGTGACCCGCAGGGACGTCGGTTCATGATGCAGCGCCTGTAGCAGAGCCAGCAGCTCACTGTCGTCACTGCGCAGCTCGATGCCCACCGCGCCCTGGCCTCCGGAGGGCAGGGAATCGACGACGGACATCCGCAGGCGGATGCGGTCCTCCATTTTCAGTCGCAGCAGGCCCGCGGTCGCCAGGATAATCGCGTCGTACTCGCCGGCGTCCAGCTTGCGCAGGCGCGTATTGACGTTGCCACGGAGGAAACGGATTTCCAGGTCCGGGCGGGCAGCCCGCAGCTGGCACTCACGGCGCAGGCTGGAGGTGCCGACGACGCTACCCCTGGGCAATGCGGCCACGCTGTCGAAATGATTGCTGACAAAGGCGTCCCGCGGATCCTCGCGCGGGCAAATCACGCCCAGGCACAGGCCCTCGGGGAAGGTCATGGGCACATCTTTCATCGAGTGCACCGCGATATCCGCGCTGCCATCCAGCAGCGCCGTCTCCAGTTCCTTGACGAACAGCCCCTTGCCCCCCACTTTCGACAGTGGCACGTCCAGCAGCTGGTCGCCGCGGGAAGTCATACCCAGCAGCTCTACCTGCAGGCCGGGATGAGCCTCCTGCAACGCGTCGCGGACAAATTCAGCCTGCCACAGGGCAAGCGGGCTTTCTCGGGTGGCAATGGTAATGGTGCGGGGCATGCGGAACAGTTCCTTGTTATAAAACGGAATCATAGCAGCACCGTCACGGTGCGGCGACCTAGCGTTGCTGAAGCCGCGACTTCACCTCTGCCAGGTGGCGACGGCTGACCTGGGGCCGGGTGGCGACGCCGTCCAGTTCCACCCACCAGGTGCCGTCAGTTTCACGCCGCAGGCGACGGATGTGGGCGAGCGCCACCAGCGCATTGCGGTGGACCCGAAGGAAGTCGGCCGCCAGTTCCTGCTCCAGATCCTTCAGCGCATCCTGCAACAGCAGCTCACGCCCGGGGGCGATCGCGGTGACATACTTTTGCCCCGCCAGAAAACAGCGCACCTCGGCAATGGCCAGGGTCTCGACACCCCGATGGCCGTTGCTGCTGACGGTACTGCGCCCCGACGCATCGCCGCCCGCCAGGGCCGCCAGCTGCACCCGGTTGACTCTGCCGGCACCGGCCAGTGCCCGCGCCAGCTCTGCCTCCCGCACCGGTTTCAGCAGGTAGGCGACAGCCTGGTGCTGCAGGGCCTCAAGGGCATACTCATCGTAGGCGGTGCAGAAAATGATCGCCGGCGGCTGTGACATCCGGTCCAGTTCCGCCGCAACTCCCAGCCCGTCCATTCCCGGCATGCGGATGTCCAACAGCAACAGGGAGGGCTCTTCCCGCGCCAGTAGCGCCAGCGCCTCATCGCCGGAGGCCGCCTCCAGCACCACCGCATCCGGACGCAGCTTGCCCAATAGCCGCCGCAAGCGCTCGCGGGCCAGCGCTTCGTCGTCTACCAGCAGGATCTTCACGCCAGCGCCTCCGGCGGATAGCGCAGCTCGACCCGGAAGCGGCCCGGGACCGGTACCCGCCGCAGACTGGCGGCATCGCCAAACAGGGCCTGCAGGCGCTGCTCTATATTGTTCAACGCCATCTGCTCACCGCGGCTGACGCCAGGCTGTTCCGGCATGGGGTTCTCCACCACCGCAAGCAGTTCGCGACCTTGCCGCGCCAGGTGCACGCTGACCTTACCCCCAGCCGGTAACAGCGACACGCCGTGGTAGACCGCATTCTCCACCAGCGGCTGCAGCACCAGGCCGGGCATCGGCAGCGCCGCCACGCCATCCTCGATACGCCACTCCAGCTGCAGACGCTCACCCAGGCGCAGTTGCTCGATGCCCAGGTACAGCTCACAAAGGCGCAGCTCATCCGCTACCGTAGTGCCCCGCCCGGACTGGCGCAGACTGGCCCGGAACAGCTCCGCCAGATCTTCCACCGCCTGCTCCGCACGCTCCGGATGGGATGCAATGAGGCTGGCAATACTGTTGAGGGTATTGAACAGGAAGTGTGGGCGGATGCGTGCCTGCATGGAGTCCAGCCGCGCCTGCAGCTCGGAGCGCTCGCGCAGGGTCAGCTGCTGCTGCAGATAGAAATAGCGCAGGACAACCCCGGCCACCAGCGCCGCCACCAGCAGGTTGCGCAGCGACCACCAGCGCTGTTCCCCGGCTCCCAACCACTGCGGGTAGAAGCTGATCACCAGCTGGCTGGAGAGGGCCGTCACCAGCACTACCAGCACTATGCTGCCCGCGGCGGCCACCATCAGGCTACGGCGGGCAAACCAGCCGCGCAGCGCACACAGCAGCGCCGCGCTTGACAGCACCAGCCACTGCACCAGCAGCGAGCCGGTGGCAAACACCGTCCAGTTGAAGACGGGCAGCTGGCTGACAGCCAGGGTATGGATCAGCACCACCAGTTCCGACAGCAGCACCAGAAAAAATACCGAGCGTGGCGCACAGAGATCGGGAATGAAGAACTCACCGGAAGCTCGCGCACCCGCGGCCACTGCCTGCTGTTCTTTCGCATCCTGCATCTGCACGATCCCCACCTTCCCCAATGGTATACTTGCACCCTTGCGCTGTGGGAACAAGCTCCAGCCAAGCCGCAATCGCCCGCCCCCGGGCCTCAGGAACAACAGACGGGACAGCATGAGTAAACCAACCGATACCAGCAAACTGTGGGGCGGCCGCTTCACCGAAGCCACCGACCAGTTCGTCCAGCGCTTCACCGCCTCGGTGCAGTTCGACCAGCGCATGGCGGAGGAGGACATACGCGGCTCCCTCGCCCACGCCGACATGCTCTGCGCCGTCGGCGTGCTCAGCGAGGAGGAACGGCAGCAGATTCACCAGGGCATGGCGCAGATCCGCGAGGAAATCGCGAACGGCCAGTTCCAGTGGTCGGTGGAACTGGAAGACGTGCACATGAACATCGAGTCGCGGCTGACCCAGCTGATCGGCAACACCGGCAAGAAGCTGCACACGGGGCGCTCGCGCAACGACCAGGTGGCCACCGATATCCGCCTGCACCTGCGCAGCGCGATCGATCTGATCGGCGCTGAACTGACCCGCCTGCAGCGCGGCACCATTGCCCTGGCGGCTGACCACTGCGACACCATCATGCCCGGCTTCACCCACTTGCAGACCGCGCAGCCGGTAGTATTCGGCCACCACCTGCTGGCCTGGAACGAGATGCTGGAGCGGGACTATGGTCGCCTCATGGATTGCCGCGAGAGGCTCAACCAGTCGCCGCTGGGGGCCGCGGCACTGGCCGGTACCACCTACCCCATCGACCGCGAGCTTACTGCCCGGGCACTGGAGTTCGACCGCCCCACCGAGAATTCCCTTGATTCCGTGTCCGATCGCGACTTCGCCATCGAATTCTGCGCCTTCGCCGCGCTGCTGATGACCCACCTGTCGCGGATCTCCGAGGAGCTGGTCCTGTGGACGTCCGCCCAGTTCAATTTCATCGAGCTGCCGGACCGCTTCTGCACCGGCTCATCGATCATGCCGCAGAAAAAAAATCCCGACGTACCGGAACTGGTGCGCGGCAAGGTGGGACGGGTCAACGGCCACCTGGTGTCCCTGCTGACCCTGATGAAGAGCCAACCACTGGCCTATAACAAGGACAACCAGGAGGACAAGGAACCCCTGTTCGACACCATAGACACGGTGCTTGGCAGCCTGCGGGCCTTCGCCGACATGCTGCCCTCAATTCGCCCGAAAACGGAATCGATGCGGGAAGCGGCACGACGCGGCTTCTCCACCGCCACCGATCTGGCCGACTACCTGGTGCGCAAGGGCCTGGCCTTCCGCGATGCCCACGAGGTGGTAGGCAAGGCAGTGGCCCAGGGCGTCGCCACCGGTACGGACCTGGCGGACATGAGCCTGGCAACCCTGCAGGAGTTCAGCGCGGACATCGGTGCTGATGTGTTCGAGGTACTGACGCTGGAAGGTTCGGTAGCCGCCCGCAACCACCTTGGAGGCACCGCGCCGGAACAAGTCGCCGCTGCAGCCGGGCGGGCGCTGGCCAGGGTGGATGCACGCCCCTAGTGGGGACGATAGCGCAGGCTGGCCTGGAAAGTGACATCCGGTGCGGTTCCCACCCGGATGTCCTCGACAAAACTCAGGTCCAGGGCCCAGTCCTCGCTAAAGCGCCAGCGCGCGCCCGCAGTCAGCAGCAGGGCAGTCCCGCCTACAGCGGTGAGGCCGCTGGCCAGTGGCGCACTGTGGCTGTCAAGCTGCACCAGCAGGGATAATGAATCCAGCCAGGCCCAGTCCATTCCGGCACCGGCAAACCACAGGTCCCGCTCCTGGGCGGTGCCCAGCAGGTCGGAGCGACCCGCGCGCAGGTAACCAGCCTGTCCCTGCCAGCTAAAGCGGCTGCCGGGTGCGGCGCGGCCGGCGCGCAGGACTACAAACCCGTCTTCCGCGCCGCTGCCAAGAAAATCCCGTTCCCTGCCGGTGGCAAACTTGTAGCCGGCGCCGACACTGAGCTGCCAACTGTCGTCGCGATACAGGGCGCGCTGGACTGACAGGGTGGTATCACCAATGCCTCCCGCGGAATCCCGCAGGGCAAAGCTACCGTCAGCGGTTGCGTAAGCATAATCCAAGCGGTCACGCGGTACCCGCTTGCGGCCACCATCCGGCATACCCCAGAAGTCGTGCCAACCGTCAATCAGGCTGTCCAGGGAGCCTCCGTCGTGGCTTAGCGCGGGCACTTCAACTTGCAGTTCCCAGCCTTCGGCAAAGCCATAGCGGACGTCGAAAGCAATCCGCCAGGTCTCGCCGTCCAGAATCACGGCCTCGCGGCTGCTGCTGTCGACAACGAAATGGCTGGCGATGCCGACATGGGCGGCGAGCTGCACATTGCCAGGGCCTGCAATTGCCGCCGCCCGCGGCGAGGGCAGGCCGAGCAGGCCGGCGACCGGGCTCAGGTTCTTCGCGTACAGTGGCTCTGTGGCAGCGGCGGTCGACGGCGGGACCAGCAGGCATCCAATTAGCCCGATGGCCAAGCCTATGTGCACGTTCATCGAATGTCCCTACGACCATTTCCTGCCGAGATAGTACACCGGAGAGGTGACAGTTTCTGCCCGGTATTCAGGTATACTGCGCCTTTTTGCAAGCCGGACTCAGCTCCCATGCCCACCCAGTTGCCCACCACTGCTCTCGCCCTGGCGCTGCTGGCCCTGATGGGCTGCGGCCAGACCGGGCCCCTGCAGCTACCACCGCCGGAAGAGCCCGCGCCAGCCGCCGCAGAAGATGCACCCGCCGCGGCACCGGCCAGTAACGGATAAACCCGGACCATGAGCAGTTTCCAGTACAACAATGGCGTGCTGTACGCCGAGCAGGTCAGCGTCGATGACATTGCAGCGCAGTTTGGTACGCCGTGCTATGTCTACTCCCGGGGCGCGCTGGAGGCAGCCTTGCGCGCCTATCAGGACGCGCTGGCGGACTGGCCCCACCTGATTTGTTACGCGGTCAAGGCCAACTCCAATATCGCGGTGCTGGATGTGCTGGCACGCCAGGGCGCAGGCTTCGACATCGTTTCCGTGGGCGAGCTGGAACGGGTGCTGGCCGCGGGCGGCGACCCGGCCAAAACCGTGTTTTCCGGCGTCGCCAAGACCGCGGAGGAAATGGCGCGGGCGCTGGAACTGGGTATCCACTGCTTCAATGTCGAATCCGCCGCGGAACTGGAGGTGCTGAATCGCGTCGCCGGCAGCATGGACCGGCTGGCCCCGGTGTCCATTCGCGTGAACCCGGATGTCGACGCCCGCACTCACCCCTATATCTCCACCGGGCTCCGGGAGAACAAGTTCGGCCTGGGCGTTGCCGAGGCCCTGCTACTGTACCGGCGCGCCGCGACTCTGCCGCATATCGAGGTCCAGGGCATCGATTGCCATATCGGTTCCCAGCTCACCGAGCTGAGCCCATTTATCGACGCCCTGCGGCGCCTGCTGGTGCTGGTGGACGAGCTGGCTGCGGAGGACATAGCCGTCCGCCACCTGGATCTGGGGGGTGGTCTCGGAGTGCGCTACCGGGACGAAGACCCGCCGGCGATAGGCGACTATGTCGCCGCCATCCGCACTGAGCTGGGTCAGCGGCAACTGCCGCTGGTGTTCGAGCCGGGCCGCTCCATCTGCGCCAATGCCGGACTCCTGCTGACGCGGGTGGAGTATCTAAAACAAACGCCAGAGCACCACTTCGCGTTGGTCGATGCGGGCATGAACGACATGATCCGTCCCGCCCTGTACCAGGCCTGGCTCGACATCCAGCCCAGCCATCAAGCCGCAGAGGGAATCCCGGCCCAGTGGGATATCGTCGGCCCGGTGTGCGAGACCGGCGACTTTCTTGGCAAGCAGCGGCAGCTGACCCTGCAGCAGGGCTCCCTGCTGGCGGTCTTTGGTGCCGGCGCCTACGGCTTCAGCATGAGCTCGAACTACAACAGCCGCCCCCGCGCCGCCGAGGTCATGGTAGATGGCACTTGTGTGTACCAGGTCCGGGCACGGGAAACCCTGGCCGACCTGCTGCGGCTGGAAAGCCGACTCCCGGCCTGAGGCGGTGGTGCCACTATGCTGCTGAAATTTACCAAGATGCACGGCGCGGGCAATGACTTTGTGGTCATCGACCTGATCGGGCAGCGCTACCGCCCGCGGCAGGAGGATATCCGCCTGCTCGCAGACCGTCACTTCGGCATTGGCTGCGACCAGGTCTTGCTGGTCGAGGCGCCAGACAGTCCGGATGTAGACTTTCGCTACCGCATTTTCAACGCCGACGGCAGTGAAGTGGAAAACTGCGGCAATGGCGCCCGCTGCTTCGCCCGTTTTGTGCGCGACAAGCAGCTCACCGGCAAGCGCGTGATCCGGGTCCAGACTGCGGGTGGCGTGCTGGAACTGCGGGTGCGGGACAAGCACCAGGTGGAGGTGGATATGGGTATACCGGTGTTTGCTCCCGCTGCCATCCCCTTCGCCGCTGCCGAGCAGGCGGATCACTACCCCCTCGCCCTGGACGGCCAGCAGCTGGAGATCGGTGCCCTGTCGATGGGCAATCCCCATGCGGTACTGCGGGTAGATAATGTGGACAACGCGGCAGTTGCCACCCTGGGACCCGCCATTGAGCGCCATCCGGATTTCCCGCAGCGAGTGAACGCCGGCTTCATGCAGGTGCTCTCGGAGAGAGAAATCCGCCTGCGGGTGTACGAACGCGGGGCGGGGGAAACACTTGCCTGCGGCACCGGCGCTTGCGCCGCCGCGGTGTACGGCATGCTGCGCGGATGGTTACAGGATACCGTGACAGTGCAGCTGCCCGGCGGTAAGCTTGAAATCACCTGGGCCGGAGCGGGCCACCCCGTGACCATGACCGGACCCACCGCCGTCGTGTTCGAGGGCAGCATAAAAATCTGACGCCGCGCTGCGGCCAGTTGAAGCGGAGAGCATACAGACCATGCCAGCCAGAAAGGAACCGGCAGTTACCTTGGCAAGCCCCGAACTCAGCGATGAAACGGTGCGCGAGTACCTGAAAAACCACAGCGATTTTCTTCAGCGCCATCCTGACATGCTGGACTTCCTGCACGTGTCCCATGCTTCCGGCAGCGCGGTGTCGCTGGTGGAAAAGCAGGTCAGCGTATTGCGCGAAAGGAATATAGAGATGCGCCAGCGCCTCAATGCCCTCACCGCCAATGCCCGCCACAATGACCGGCTCTACGAGCAGACCCGCCGCCTCGTGCTGGCATTATTGGACGCACAGACACTGTCCGCACTCTGCGTCGCGTTCACCACCGCCATGCGCGACGACTTCGAGGTGGAACACGCCAGCATCATCCTGTTCGGAGACCGGCATCACGCACCCGAGGGTGTCCGCATTGAGAGTGCCGAGCGTGCGAGGATTGAAATCGGCGCCCTGCTGCGCGGGCGCAAGGCCCTGTGCGGTCCGCTGCGCAAGGAAGAGCTTAACTACCTTTTCCCGACTGCCGGGACGGTAGGCTCCGCGGCGGTCATGCCGCTGATCGGTGCCGATGAGCTTGGCGTGATCGCCGTCGGCAGCTCCGACGCCCATCGCTACAGCAGTAGCATGGGCACCCTGTTCCTGCAGCACATCGCCGAGGTGCTGGTGCGCCTGTTGCCGCGCCTCGGTGCCGACCCGAGCGACTGATGCCCGCCGCGGCCATACCACTGGCGGACGCCAGCGCCGCCTTTATCAACTACCTGCGGGATGTGCGGCAGCTCTCTCCGCACACCATCAGCAACTATCAGCGCGATCTCCACGCTCTGGTGGACTACTGCGGAGCGCGCCAATGCACTGATGCCGGCGCCATTCACGAAGCCGATATTCGCGGCTGGGTGAGCCAGCTACACCGTCACGGACTCGCCGGCAGCAGCATCCAGCGGGCGCTGTCAGCGGCGCGCTCCTTTTTCAACTACCTGGGTCGCGAGCAGGGCCACAGCCGCAATCCTGCCGCCGCGGTGCAGGCGCCACGCCAGCCCCGGCGCCTGCCCAAGACCCTGGATGCCGACCAGGTCAACAAGTACCTGGAATTTGCCGACGACGATCCCGTGGCCCTGCGCGACAGCGCAATCGCCGAGCTGTTCTACTCCTCCGGCCTGCGGCTGGCTGAGCTGGTGGCGATAAATCTGGACGATATCGACCCGCAGGCGCAGCTGGTGACCGTGACCGGCATGGGTCGTAAGACTCGCACCATTCCGGTTGGCTCCGTGGCTCTGGCGGCGATCGGCCGCTGGCTGGCGGTGCGCCCGCCCAGTGCCGGCCCGGCCCTGTTCACCAGCAACCGCGGCCAGCGGATCAGTGTGCGCAATGTCCAGGCGCGGCTGAAATTGCAGGGGCGCCGCGCGGGGATGTACCAGGATGTCCATCCACACATGCTGCGTCACTCCTTTGCCAGTCATATGCTGGAATCCAGCGGCGACCTGCGCGCGGTGCAGGAGCTGCTGGGCCACGCCAATATCGCCACTACCCAGATCTACACCCACCTGGACTTTCAGCACCTGGCCAAGGTCTATGATGCGGCCCATCCGCGGGCCAGACGTCGCAAGGCCAAGCCGGACTGATGCCGTGGCGATAGCCGTCGTTACCTTTGACCTGGACAACACGCTCTGGGACGTGGAGCCCGCTCTCCTGCGCGCCGAACAGGCACAGCGTGAATGGCTGCTGCGCTATCGCCCCGGCAGCATTGAGCACCACGATCACGACAGTTTGTGGGAGTTCAAGAAAGGTGTCTGGAAGCGCCACCCCGAGCTGGCCCACCACGTCACCCGGATGCGCATCCGCATGCTTGAGGAACTACAGCGGGCTGCCGGCTACAGCGAAGCGGATAGTGAGCGCGGCGCCCTGGGCGCGTTCGCCGCGTTTCTGGAGGAGCGGCACAAGGTCGAACTGTACGAGGAAGCGCTGGATATCCTGCGGCAACTGGCCGGCAGCTACCGACTTGGGGCGCTCACCAACGGGAACGCTGATATTTACAAGACAGACGCTGCTGAATACTTTGACTTTGCGTTTCTGGCAGAGGATATTGGTGCAAGCAAGCCCGCGCCAGACATGTTTCAGGCGGCGCTGGCAAAAACCGGAGTGGAACCCGGGCAGATCATACACGTCGGGGACAACCCGGAGCACGACATCCTGGGCGCCAGCCGCGTTGGCCTGCGCACAATCTGGGTCAACTTGCGGGGTGCAACCTGGAACCTTGCCGAGCTCGAGCCCGATGCGGAGGTGGTGCGATTGAGTGAGCTGCCGGCGGCCATTCGCAGTATTGATAAGCCGGGAACATAATAGACAAAAAAAAACGGAAGCGCATAAGTACCTCCGTAAAGGGGAACCGTTAAAATCGCTTAGATGCGGGCGTATTCGGGCATAGCCTCCAGCGCCTCTTCATCCATGTCGATATAAAGGGTGACATTACCGCCTTCAACAACGCGATCCATCTGCTTCCAGTCGATGGCTATGTCGCGGCTGCCAGCACCTTTCTTTGCATTGCGATTGACCAGAATCGCAACCACCTTGCCGTCCTTGTCGATAACCAGGTTGGAGACGTCGCCAACCGCCTTGTCGCTGCGACGATTCTGCACCTCGTGGCCGATGAGGTCAGCAGCGTATATCCCGGCAAGATCCCTGCTGGAAAGTTTTTTCTCTCCGGTCTCGGGAACCTCGTCGGTGACCACTGCACCGCGATCCGCTTCAGAGTCCTGCACCTGGGCAAAAGCAATTCCCGAACCCAGAGCGGCAATCGATGCGACTGCGGCGGCCAGGGTCATGGATGGGAAGTTGCTCATTTTCCGTCCGCTCTTTGTTCGAAATGAAGGGGTATGGTGAATTAGTGGCGGGCAGCCGTCTGTTCGATACCGTACCGACTGCCCTATGTCATAGCCCTGATGATAGGCCCCCTGCGCAGTAACGAACTTGTGACTGCATCCAAAAACCGGCATAGGTGCATTGCCCCAAATACCGGCCAACAACCCATCAAGAGTTTTAGTCATGAACATTTCAATGAAAAGTTTTCCGACCTTCATCCTGGCAGCGATGCTGGCACTGCTGGTTGGCTGCGCATCCACTGCGGATCAGGCGGGCACCGGCGAGTACATCGATGACACGGTTATCACCACCAAGGTGAAGGCCGCCGTGTTCGCCGATGACAACCTCAAGAGCACTGAGATCAATGTGGAAACTTTCAAGGGGGTGGTCCAGCTGAGCGGCTTCGTCAACTCCCAGGAAGACATTAACCGGGCCGTGCGTCTTGCCCGAGAGGTGAGCGGTGTAAAGTCGGTCACCAATGATATGAGGCTCAAATAGGCACCCCCAGCGTTGTCACTGCCGGGCTGTAACAGCCCGGGAGTAGATACCATGGCCCGTATCACCGGGAGGTCTCCATGCTGCAAGCATTCAATGGCACGATCACACAGTCTCTGCTCAGGCACAGGGCGAAGTCGCGCAGTCGACAACACCACGACGACCCGACAGCGGAGACACTCGTTGGATGTACGGTATTCAATTACCAGAACGACAGGCTGGGAAGGATCAAAGAGGTCCTGATGGATCCCGAGAATGGTGACGTCGCCTGTGTGATGCTTTCCTATGGCGGCTTCCTGGGTATCGGAACTCACACCCTGCCGATACCTAGACCCGAATTTGCGTTCCACATCACCGACAAACATCCGCTTCTGGACATTGAGCTTGAAGACATCAGATCGCCAGCGCCAGCCCCTGCGCTGAACTGGCTGGTCACTGGTGCCAGGTTCAGATAGCTTCTTCCCCGGTTTCACCGGTGCGGATGCGGATGACCTGCTCCATCTCCGTCACGAAGATCTTGCCGTCACCAATTTTGCCGGTATTGGCGGCCTTGATGATGGCCTCGATAGTCGGTTCGAGCTGACTTTCGCTGACCGCGATTTCCAGCTTTAGCTTGGGCAGAAAATCCACCACGTATTCTGCGCCCCGATAGAGCTCGGTGTGTCCGCGCTGGCGCCCGAACCCTTTGACCTCGGTCACGGTAATGCCCTGCACCCCGATATCCGACAGGGCGGCACGCACATCGTCCATCTTGAAGGGCTTGATAATGGCAGTGACCAGTTTCATCGCGATGCTCCAGCATGTTATCAGGACAGCCATTATGGAAGCCGGGCGCAGAATCGCAAGGGGCAGGCACAAAAAAGGGGGCCCGAAGGCCCCCAAAGCACGCATTGCATCAATGCGCCCGCAAGACTGTGACTACTTCTGGGCGACGAACTCCGGGTAGGCTTCCATGCCGCACTCTGACATATCGACACCTTCGTATTCCTCTTCCTCGGTGACCCGTATCCCCATGATGGCCTTGAGGATGGCCCAGACGATCAGACTGGTACCAAAGACCCAGATAAAGATCACCAGCAGACCAACCAGCTGACCCATGAAGGTTGCGTCCGGATCGGACAGCAGCACCGCGAAGATACCCCAGATGCCGACCACGCCATGCACCGATATGGCGCCGACCGGATCGTCGATCTTGATCTTGTCCATAGCCACGATGCTGCCCACCACGATCGCACCACCGATGGCACCGATGATCATTGCCAGCAGGGGCGAGGGATCAGCCGGTTCGGCGGTGATGGCCACCAGACCCGCCAGCGCGCCGTTGAGCGCCATGGTCAGGTCGGCCTTGCCGAATACGAGGCGGGACAGCGCCAGTGCGGCGATAAGACCGCCCGCGGCTGCAGCATTGGTATTCAGAAACACGTTGGCGACTTCGTTGGCGACGGCGATCCCGCCCAACTTAAGCGTGGAGCCACCGTTAAAGCCAAACCAGCCCATCCATAGGATGAACGTGCCCAGAGTTGCCAGCGGCATGTTGGCGCCGGGGATGGCGCGGACCGAACCGTCGGCGCCATATTTGCCCTTGCGCGCACCCAGCAGCAGGACACCCGCCAGAGCTGCGGCAGCACCAGCCAGGTGCACGATACCGGAGCCGGCGTAGTCGCTATAGCTTAATTCACCGATGAACGGCACGGCCTTGCCACCCCAGGTCCAGCCACCCTGAATCGGGTAGATGACACCGGTCATAACCACCGCAAAGGCCAGGAACGCCCACAACTTCATGCGCTCGGCCACGGCACCGGAGACGATGGACATGGCGGTAGCAACAAACACCACCTGGAAGAAGAAGTCCGAGGCGCCGGCGTACACCGAGTCCCCATCGAAGCCGGCTTCGGCGGAATCTGCCAGTACTGCAGCAATTGCCGCCTCATCCATCTGCGCTACCGTGGTCACGCCGGACAGGAAAAAGCCGCCGTCATACATGAAGTGGTAGCCGCAAATCAGGTACATGGTGCAGGCGATAGAGTACAGGGCAACGTTCTTGGTCAGGATCTCGGTGGTGTTTTTGGCACGTACGAGGCCCGCTTCAAGCATTGCGAAGCCGGCCGCCATCCACATCACCAGCGCGCCACACACCAGGAAATAAAAGGTGTCCATCGCAAACTGTAATTCAAAAATCTGGTTTTCCATTGGATTCACTCTCGTCAGTTAGTCGCGTTGGTTTCAGATGGCTTCTTCGCCGGTCTCGCCGGTTCGAATCCGGATCACCTGTTCCAGTGTCGACACGAAGACCTTGCCGTCACCGATCTTGCCGGTGTTGGCCGCCTTGGTAATGGCTTCAATGGTCTTGTCAGCCATTGCTTCGGCGACGGCCACTTCGATCTTGACCTTGGGGAGAAAGTCGACGACATACTCGGCGCCACGGTACAGCTCAGTGTGGCCCTTCTGGCGACCGAAGCCCTTGACCTCGGTTACAGTGATGCCCTGCACACCTATCTCCGAGAGCGCCTCGCGTACATCGTCCAGTTTGAATGGCTTGACGATAGCCGTGATCAGTTTCATGCAAATCTCCTGGTTTCAACAGGGCGCCCCGAGGGGCGCCAGTGGGGTCAGTCCCGGCGTGCTCAGAAGCTCTTTGAGACAGAGAACACGACGCGATCATCGGCAGCATCGACATCGTCGAGGTCGGTGCCGATGAGGGCGAGGGCGAAATCCAGGTCGAAAGCGCTATAGCCCAGGGTGACGCCATAATCCATGTAGCTGTCGGCCCCCTCCTCCCAGAAATCGTCCTCATCGGTATCGGTGTAGCCGATATTGAAACCGATGCTGAACTGATCGGTCAGGCTCAGGGAATAGCCGGCGGAATAGTAGATGTACTTGGGACCGCCGTCGCCGAACTCATCAGAGTAATTCACCCCGAAACTGAAATCCGCGTAGCTGAACCCGAGCGCAAACTCCAGGTAGTCGAATTCCGGCTCGTTCTCGTAGTCGTAGTAAATGAAACCGATGTCGTAGCCGAAGCCACCGTCGGTTTCCCCCGCAAAGCCGCCGTAGTAGTCAAACTCGGTTGAGGCATCGCCGCCGAAGTTGATATTGGATCCCCAGATCCCGGCGTACAGTCCCGACTCGCCGGACCAGTCGAAACCACCCTGGATGGCCCCGCGCTCACCAGTCTGGGAAATACCGCGGAAGGTATAGTCCGTCGCCAGGGTGACGTTGGCGCTGATCTCTGCCTGAGCGGACGCAGCGCCCAGCATAAGGGCAGCGGCGAGAGAAGCGGGAAGCAGTTTCTTGTGCAACATGTTTCATTCTCCTAGGGTTAGCGTTCGGAAGATGCAGGTCTTGGCCCGGATAACTTCCGTGACACGTTTGTCACATTCGCAAAGAAGCCTAAGCAGACGCTGTGCCAAGAAGATCAAAACCAATATAAAACATTGGCTTGGAAGATATTTACGCTCTTGTCGGTGCGCTAACAGACGCTGTAAGTGGAATCGTGGCGCACCAAAAAAATGCATTGCACATTATTAGTGCGCAGAGATGATCTGTGCCCCACTTGCCATTTGCACTACACTGGATCTGCTGTCACTTCCCAGAGGAAACGCCCGCCATGGCCCTGAAACCCCCACCGCTGGGCGACGTCCTGCAACAGATGAACGCGCTTGCCCAATCGGCACTGGGAAAGCTGGAGATGGTTAGCCGGGAGGAATTCGATGCCCAGGCAGCCATACTCAGTCGCACGCGGGCGCGGGTCGCGGAACTGGAGGCAGCGCTGGAGGCGTTGACCAGTGAGGTCGAGGCCCGGCACGACAAAGATTAACGGTCAGCCCCCACAGGGGCGCTCAAGGATGAGCCATGGAACTGTCAGTTATCTCCAGCCGCGCAGCAGCGGGCATTGCCGCGCCGCCAGTGCAGGTAGAAACACACTTGGGCAACGGGCTGCCCTCGTTCAACATTGTCGGCCTGCCGGAAACTGCGGTCCGCGAGAGCCGCGATCGCGTCCGCTGCGCCCTGCAGAATTCGCATTTCGACTTCCCGGACCGGCGTATCACGGTAAATCTGGCGCCCGCAGACCTGCCCAAGGAAGGCGGCCGCTTCGATCTGCCCATTGCCCTCGGTATCCTTGCCGCCTCAGGCCAGCTGCCACCCGCCAGCCTCACCGGCCACGAATTCATCGGTGAGCTGGCGCTCAGCGGCGCAATCCGCCCCATTCCCGGCATCATCCCGGCAGCCCAGGCCTGCACCATTGCCGCACGCACTCTGGTAACGCCGGCAGACAACGCCGCCCTGGCCGCGGTCGTGCCCGGCAGCCGGATTATCGGCGCCGCGGATCTGCTGACCCTGTGTGCCCATCTCAACGGTCGCCAGCCGCTCGCTCCCACCCCGTCCACCCCGTTCACAGACTCCGGGCTGCAGTACCCCG
>JBGTGB010000151.1:0-4464 GCA_041746975.1 Haliea sp.
ACGCCGGCGTAGGGCGCGCGCAGAGTGGATTTCTCCAGGTCAAGGTCGAGGCTTGCCAGTCGAGCCAGCAGGGCCTCGCGGCGGCTGGAAAGAGCTTGCGCGGCGAGGCGCGCCTCATCGGCGTCCTGGGCGGAAATTGCACCGGTCGAACGCAACCGATCGCTGCGCTCACTGCGCAGGCCCGCCAGTTCCAGGTCTGCCTCGACGCTGGCGAGGTCCGCCGCCGCCACCGCACGCTGGGCTTCCAGTTGCCGAGTATCCAATTGCCCTAGCACTGCACCCGCCGT
Organism: Haliea sp.; assembly: GCA_041746975.1. Classification (GTDB taxonomy): domain Bacteria; phylum Pseudomonadota; class Gammaproteobacteria; order Pseudomonadales; family Halieaceae; genus Haliea. Next base: position 288 of record JBGTGB010000151.1, read on the forward strand.
CACGCGTTCGCCTTCGCGGACGTCCAGCGCAAGCAGCAGGCCCGGTACTTCAAAGGCCAGCTGGGCCCGGTCCCGCGCCTGCAACAGACCGGTGAGGCGCAGGGCCTCCTGATAACTGTCCTCAGGCTGGAAGGTAGTGGTAGCCACCGGCAGAGGCGCGGACTGGGCCAGCTCCGGAAGGCTGGCGCGCAGGGTGATGCCGGTAGTGAACAACGCGGTAAGCCCGGCGGCGAGGGCGAGGCTTAGCAGTAGCGTGCGGTAGCTGCTGGTCTGGGAATGACTAGGGCCTGGCATGGATCGGGACCAATGTTAGAGCGAATAACATACCATGTTATGAATATTAACGTCATGCGGCAACGAGAATTGGCAAATTCCCCGGCTGATTTTTGCTCGGGGGTGTTGCAAGAATGGACACCCCCGCCCTTGCGGAGGCCAATGCTTTCGGGGAGAATGCGCCGCTTGGTGACCCGGGTGGTCCCCTCGCAACGTCAGGTAGCGAACCCCGCCAGGCCCGGAAGGGAGCAACGGTAGTTGCTGATGCGTGTGCCGGGGTGTGGCTGCTCGGGTTGCCTTCTCCCCAAAAGTGGACCTGACCCTTTATATTGACGGGCGCAGCCGGAAAATGTACCTGACCCCTTTTCCGGGTTGGTGTATCCTCTACGCTTTTCCGCAAGGCCCTTGTTGCATGTCCTATCAGGTACTCGCCCGCAAGTGGCGCCCCCGCCGTTTCAGTGAAATGGTCGGCCAGGAACACGTTTTGCAGGCGCTGGTCAATGCCCTGGATCACGACCGTCTACACCATGCCTACCTGTTTACCGGCACCCGCGGAGTCGGCAAGACCACTATCGCCCGCATTCTCGCCAAAAGCCTTAATTGCGAGACCGGCGTAAGCTCTGAACCCTGCGGTACCTGCAGTTCCTGCACCGAGATCGCCGAGGGTCGTAGCGTAGACCTGCTGGAAGTCGACGCTGCCTCCCGCACCAAGGTAGAGGACACCCGCGACCTGCTGGAGAACGTCCAGTACGCGCCCACTCGCTCCCGCTACAAGGTGTACCTGATTGACGAGGTACACATGCTCTCCAACAGCAGTTTCAATGCGCTGTTGAAAACCCTGGAGGAGCCGCCGCCCCACGTCAAATTCCTGCTCGCGACCACGGACCCGCAAAAACTGCCCGCCACGGTGCTCTCGCGCTGCCTGCAGTTCAACCTGAAGAACATGGTGCCGGACCAGATTGCGGGGCATCTGGCCAAGGTGCTGGAGGCGGAGATGATCCGCTTCGAGGAGCCGGCGCTGTGGCTGCTTGGTCGCGCCGCCGATGGCAGCATGCGCGACGCCCTGAGCCTTACCGACCAGGCGATTGCCTTTGGCTCCGGCAGTATTACCGAAGCCGGGGTGCGCAGCATGCTCGGCACGGTGGACATGAGTTTTGTCTACCAACTGCTCGACGCCCTCGCGGCGGGGGAGCCCGCGGCGTTGCTGGAGACGGTGGCACGGATGGCTGAGCACGCGCCGGACTTTGAATCCAGTCTTGAGGAAATGCAGTCGCTGCTGCACCGGATCACTGTAGCTCAGATGCTGCCCGAGCTGCGTGACAACAGCCGCGGCGACGCCGAACGGATCGAGGCGCTGGCGGGCAAATTGACTGCGGAAGACGTACAGCTGTTCTACCAGATGGCGCTCAATGGCAAGCGCGACCTGCCGCATGCCGCGGACCCGCGCAGCGGCTTTGAAATGACCCTCCTGCGGATGCTCGCCTTCCGCCCGGCGCTGCTGCCGGATTCCGGCAGTGGCGGCAGCGATGAGTCTTCCGCCGAAGGCTCGGGTTCGGAAAATGGGGTCAGGTCCGAAAATGGGGCCAGGTCCACTTTGCAAAATGGGGTCAGGTCCAATTTCGTGACGGCTGAGCGTCCGCGAGCGACCCCTGCGGCCCAGCCCCCGCAGCAGGCACAGCCCGAGCCACCGGCCGCAACACCACCAGCCCCTCGCATCGACCGCGCCACTGCGCCCGCCATGCTGGCACCCGAGGACTGGCCGGAGCTGTTGGCCAAACTCGGTCTTGCCGGCATCGTCCAGAACATCGCCTCACACTGCGCCCTCAAAGCCCAGCAGGGCAACGATTTCCAGTTTGTGCTGGACGAGTCCAACCTGGCCCTGTTCAACCCAGGCCACGCGGATCGTATCCGTCTGGCACTGCAGAACTACTTCGACACCCCAGTGTCAGTTTCCATTGAGCCCGGCCGCCCCGAGTTGGAGACTCCCGCCCAACGCAACGCGCGCCGGGCCGCGGAGCGACAGCGCGAGGCGGAACAGGCCATCGAGCACGATCCGCTGCTGCAGCAGCTGATCCAGCGCTTCGACGGCGAACTGGATCGCGCCTCGATTACCCCCCTGGATTCCTGAGGAGACAACATGAAAGGCATCAATGATCTGATGCAGCAGGCCCAGAAAATGCAGGCCGACATGCAGAAGGCGCAAGAAGAGCTGGCCAGGACCGAGATCAACGGCGAAGCCGCCGCAGGTCTGGTGATCGTGACCATGACCGGCCGCCACGACGTCAAGCGTGTGCACATCGACGACAGCGTGCTCAGCGAGCCGAAGGAGGTGCTTGAGGATCTTCTGGCGGCCGCGGTCAACGATGCAGTGCGCAAGATTGAGGCCCACAACAAGGAGGCCATGGCCGGGCTTGCCTCGGGGATGAACCTGCCCCCCGGCTTCAAGATGCCCTTCTGAGCGCATGAAATTCAGCCCCGCCCTCAGCAATCTGATGGATGCCCTGCGCTGCCTGCCCGGTGTCGGCCCCAAGTCCGCCCAACGCATGACTCTGCATTTGCTGGAGCGCGACCGCGACGGCGCCCTGGCGCTGGCAGATGCGTTGCAGGCGGCCGTGGATCGGGTCGACCACTGCAGCCGCTGCCGCAATTTCACCGAGCTGGAGGTCTGCGAAGTCTGCAGTGACCCGCGCCGTGACCACCACACTGTCTGCGTGGTCGAAACCCCCGGCGACGTGCTGGCGGTGGAGCAGAGCGGCAGCTACCGGGGTCTGTACTTCGTTCTCATGGGCCATCTCTCACCCATCGACGGCATCGGCCCCAGGGAGATCGGTCTCGACCGCTTCCAGGCCCGGGTGGTGGAGGAGGGCGTAACCGAGGTAATCCTCGCCACCAACCCCACCGTAGAGGGCGAGGCCACTGCCTATTACCTGTCGGACATGCTGCTGCCGCGAGGCATTCGCGTTTCCCGCATCGCCCACGGTGTGCCCCTGGGAGGAGAGCTGGAGTACGTGGACGGCTCCACCCTGGCCCACGCGTTCAGCGGTCGGCGCCAGCTGGCGCAGGAGTCCTGAGCGTGGAAAGAAATCTGATTGAAAGCGACGCCGCCCTGCGGGACCTGCTGGCGGAGCACGCTGGCGCCGAGACGGTAGCGGTGGACACGGAATTCATGCGCACGAATACCTTCTACCCCGAGGTGGCGTTGGTGCAACTCTGCTTCGGCGCCAAAGCCTGGCTGGTGGACCCGCTGCCGCTGACCGACCTGGCACCATTGCGAAACCTGCTGCAGGACCCACGCACAATAAAAGTGCTGCATTCCGCGAGTGAGGATCTCGAGGTCTTCGACCGCTGGCTGGGAGTTTTGCCTGAGCCCCTGGTTGACACCCAGCGCGCCGCGGCCCTGGTCAATCACGGTTTCGGCATGGGCTATCGTGCCCTGGTGCTGGACTTCGAGGGTGTGGACCTGCCCAAGGGCGAGACCCGCTCCGACTGGCTGCAGCGTCCGCTGACCGACTCCCAGTGCGAGTACGCTGCCCAGGATGTCGCCCACTTGCTGCCGGTTTGGCGCAAGCTGCAGGGCCTGTGCGTGGCTCAGGGCAAGCTGGACTGGGTGCTCGCGGATGGCGCCGACACCCTCGCGGCGTTTCGCGCCGAGTCCCCGAATTTCGCCCAGCGCATCAAGTCGGGATGGAAACTGGACCGGGACGCCACCGCGCGTCTGTATGCCCTGTGTGCCTGGCGCGAGGACACCGCCCGCCGCCGCAACAAGCCCCGGGGCTGGATCATCGACGACAACGCCTGCCTCGCCCTGGCCGAGGCGGACCCGCAGGATCTCGCAGCGATCGAGCGCAGCGGCTGCAGTGGTCGACCCGATCCACGGCCGCCTGCAACGCATCTGCCAGCGCCA
>JBGTGB010000152.1:0-9766 GCA_041746975.1 Haliea sp.
CAAGGGACCACACGCCCGGTGAAGCCTGCCGGGGCTGCGGTGCTGCCGGTGGTTGGCACAGAACGGAGATGGTGGAGGCGCTGACTGTGCCGCTGTTCGTTCCTCCGCAACATCAATACGGGTAAAGCTGCGAAGCGGAGTGCTCCGGCGGACTGGGGTGAAACAGTCCAGTCTGCTGGGGTTTTTATCGCCTTACTTGGTGAAGACGCAACTAGCGATTACTGCGGATGTCCGCTTGCACCGCGAGGCGTAACAAGGTCCAAGGCACATGCGGGCCTTCGCGATTGCCCAAGTCACCGGGACAGGTAACCTTCGCTTTTTCGAGAAGCTGTGTCAGATGTATTCGGAACTACTTTAGCAGCAGTCCTGAAGCTCCAGACCCCTGCGATGAGCGTCCATGAACAAGTAATTGGAGAGTACCGAGCCACCCTCCAGAGTACCATTCACGAAACGCGTCAGACGCAAGGCTAATACTGGTTCGCCGTCTCCTGCCAACTTCCCGACAGGAGCCCACCACAAATGACTGGAGTCGCCGACCAGATCGTCCAGGTTTTCCAGATATGGGCTGCCTTCTGGCAGCAGCATCGAAGGTCGCCCGTCGAAGGTCAGTACATTGACCGCGTTGCACAGGGCTACACCCTCTTGGATGGGTGGCGGCGCCGGAGTGAACTCGTGGCTACCGAAGGAGCCGCGCCAAGTCCCATCTCCCGATGAACTGAAGAAAACGTTGTTACTCTGGTCGAAATACAGGGGTACCGTGGGGTCCCCCGGCCCCGGCTCCGAACCGTAGCTGGCAAAGGAACTGCAGTTACGGGACTCACCGCTGATTTCCACAGTGAACGGCCTTGCAGCGTGATAACCGCTGGTCGGGTAGCTGATTATCCAGTCAGTGCTCGCCGCCACTTCGTCCAGGGCTACTACGTCGTTAGACAACCCCCGCGTTGTCAGCAGTCCCGCCACCGTAGTGATTCCATCTGGTTGCAGTACACCATTGACAGGGCCGGGCTGCGCGTCCGCCAGATTTGGGCTCAACGATCCGGGATCGGTGTGTATCAGTAATTCGCCCCCGTTGAAGTTCTGTAAGGCCGTGGCTTGGTAGACGCCTGATAAGCCCTGCCGCACGTTAATCAGGGTGCCTTGACCGCTGATGGAGCTGGACCACCGGAGTTCCCGGTCGTCTGTGGGGTCCATCGTCCAGCGGCCGTCCCGGGTGTCCCAGTTGGCGGCCAGTTCCTTGCAGTTCTGGACATTGACTTCCTCCCCGTGCGTGCGGACACGTGACGGTTCTGCCATGCTGTAGACTTCGATCAGCCCAACCGTAGCCGCCACTGACAGCTCGACTCCTGTACCTGCATGAGCCTGCCCGGCGCTATCCACCAGGCACTGACCCTCGGCAACGCGCAGCCGGGTCTGGCCTTGGGCATTGCGGTACAGCGCCGCCCGCCAGGCCGATTGGCCGTTGGGATGGGTCGCGTAGGTGTTGAAGGTATCAATGATTTCACCGTTGCGCCCCTCGCGTAGGACCACCCGCAGCGACAGTGCTGGCCCTCCCCCCGAAGCCGCAGTGAGGCGTGAGGTCGCCTGCACATTGATGTAAGTATCCCAGCCGTTGTCGGCGATGAAGAAGGGGAAGATAAGCACCTCGCCCATTCCGTCCCCGGCCAACTCGACAGCGGCACACACTGGCGCCAAGCCAAGACCTGCGGACAGCGCCAGCGCCGACAGGCATGCTTTTGCTCGCTTCATATGCTTCAACTCCATCCGTGCTATTTTCGCTGAATCCCCTTCGATCAATCTCAACCCGCTACCGAAACCTTCGCTTGTCTGCATAAGCCCTCTCAACTGAACGGCCGCTCAGTGTCACTAGCTGGCCTCAAAGGTATCATAGGCTGAACGACCGCAGTTAGAACTAAGGATAGGGCATAGCCACAGTGACCGATGTGCCCCTGTTCTGGAGTTCGGACAGCCCGCTACCTCCGGGGCCGCTGTGAACGGCGGCAACTTTCGGGGGGCTTAAAAGTGTCCAGATGTGCAGGGAATAACCAACCACCGCACGCACAACTGGCTGAAACATCGCCGGAATTCCGGCTAGGCGGTTACCCCTGAACAACTAACCGTCTCGTGCCTGCCGTAGCGCCGTCTAGCCCGGCATTTTCGGATTGCTGGGGCCATAGGTGTGGTCCATAATCAGGGTCCAAGTAACCCTTCGGGCGTTCTGGAGGCCGTATGTTTACTGGGTTCTCGGTGTGCGGATTCAAGTCCCGCCTTCGGCACCATTTGAGTGATCCAGGAACGTCCAAGAAAGTCCTGAATTGTCCGACAAAGCCCTGTTTTTACAGGGCTTTTTTCGTTCTGGCTGTTCCGGGCCGCGCCGAGGGCGTCCATTGGCAGCCTGGAAAAAGCGGTGCTATATTTAGTGCTATCCCGGTTCAATTTTTCCGAGGTAGCACCAAAAATGGCGCTCACAGATACCCACTGGCGCCTCAAGTACCGCTACCTGGAAAAGCAGAAGACCCTGGCCCTTGGCGTGTACCCGGAAGTGTCGCTGAAAGCGGCACGTGAAGCGGTGCTGGATGCCCGGCGCCAGCTCGCCAACGGAGTCGATCCCGGCCAGGCCAAGAAGCAGGAGAAGCGCCAGCGGCTACTCGACACCGGCAACACCTTCGGCGTCCTGGCTCGGGAATGGTGGGAGCAGCAGCGGGGCACCTGGACTGCGGATCACTCCGCCCGGGTCTGGGGACGGCTGGAAGGCGACGTGCTGCCGACGCTGGGTAGCGAGCCGATCCTCGGCATCCAGCCCCAGGACATCATTGCGGTGGTGCGCAAGATTGAGCAGCGCGATGCGCTCGATGTCGCCTCCCGTGTGCTGCAGGACATCCGCCGGATCTGCCGCTACGCCGTGCAAACCGGCCGCCTGACCCAGAACCCGGCGACCGAGCTCACCGGCATCCTCAAGACCCGCATCTCCAACCACCGCCACTCCCTGCCGCGGGAGGAATTGCCCGGCTTCCTGCAGGCCCTGGAGGAGTACGGGGACCGGGGGCGCCTGCTGACCCAGCTGGCCATCCAGCTGCTGGTACTCACCTTTGTGCGCTCCGGCGAGCTGCGCGGTGCCCGCTGGGAGGAGTTCGACCTGGGCGACCGGCTCTGGCGCATCCCCGCATCCCGGATGAAGATGCGATCCGATCACCTGGTGCCGTTGTCACTGCAGGCCGTGGCCGTGATCGCCCAGATCCAGCCCATTACCTCTCGTTTTGCCCTCGTCTTTCCCTCCGAACGCAACCGGCAGGAACCGATGAGCGACAACACCATGCGCCGGGCGATCTTCAAGCTGGGCTACGACGGCACCGTGCCCGGCAAGAGCAAGGCAGTCCCCCACGGCTTTCGCGCCACCGCGGCCTCCATCCTCAATGAGACCGGCTTCAACCCGGACGCGATCGAACGCCGACTGTCGCACATGGAACGCAATGGCGTGCGGGCCGCCTATACCCACCATGCCCGCTACCTCGACGAGCGGCGGGAGATTATGCAGTGGTGGGGGAATTACCTGGATCAGTTGCGCAGTGGGCGCTGTAATGTGGTGCCTGGGAGCTTTGGGGCGGGAAGCCGGGCACAGGCTGACAGCAACTGGCGCAAGGAGGTGGCGAAGCCATGAGTGATCTACAAGTACAGATATTCACCAGCCAGGATGGCAGCGCTCAGTTGGAGGTGGTGCTGGATCAGGAGACGGTCTGGCTAACCCAGGCGCAGATGTGCGAACTCTTCGGTCGTGATCAGTCGGTAATCTCACGCCATGTTCGCAATGTCTTCAGAGGGGGTGAGCTACACGAAGAAAGCAATATGCAAAAAGTGCATATTGCCGGCTCAGACAAACCGGTCGCCCGTTACTCCTTGGATGCCATCATCTCCGTCGGTTACCGAGTCAAGTCTCAGCGCGGTGTGCAGTTTCGACAGTGGGCCACCCGGGTGCTAAAGGACCACCTGGTCCAGGGTTACACTCTCAACCAGCGGCGCCTTGCCGAGCGGGGTATCGAGTTCGAGCAGGCCCTGGACCTCTTGAGCCGCACCCTTACCAGTCAGGGCCTGGTTTCCGCCGAAGGCGAAGCCGTGGCCCGGGTCATCAGCGACTACGCCCGCTCCTGGAGCCTGCTGCAGGGATATGACGAGCAGCAGCTGGCCGAGATCGGCATCAAGCAACCCGACATGCCATGCTGGAGCTGGATGAAGCGCTGACCGCCATAGCAGAACTCAAGCAGACGCTGATCGCCAAGGGAGAGGCCACGGAACTGTTCGGCCAGGTGCGTGGTGAGGGGCTGGCGTCGGCCTTGGCCACGATTGAGCAGGGCTTCGGTGACGAGCTGTTCTATCCCAACGTGGCCAGCCGTGCCGCGCACCTGCTGTACTTCGTTATCAAAAACCACCCGCTGGCGGACGGCAACAAGCGCTGCGGCTCTGTGGTACCTGCGTCGCAATCAGGGGTTGCTGGCGAAGCCAGTAGAACAGCTGAACAACGACAATACACTGGTGGCCCTTGCCTTGCTGGTGGCGGAGAGCCTGCCGGACCAGAAAACATTCATGATCCGATTGATTGAACACTTCATCCTGCTGCAGGAGCCAGCGGTGGACATAATGGCACGCCCTTAGTGGAGGCGGGCCATTGTGTCTAGTACTGTCTGCATCTCGGTGGGTTTGAGCTTGTCCTAGCCCATGCCCAGCACGACATTGCACTCACCAAGTAGCGCTACAACGGGGTATTGGGTACGCGGCGGAAGAACTGCAAATGCGGGTACTGGCTGGCCATAAGGCGATAGCGCCGGATGATTATTATTAGCCAATACGGTAGTATGCCGCACGTATTTGAAGCTATTAAGCTCATTGGGGTGCACTGGTTAAAATTCAACCGCAATCCCGCTGCCAGGACAATTTTCCACTGTCACGATAACGATCATAGAGATACGCTAAATGCCTCCGCGTTACCGAAAAAACGCACAAGTATGTAGATTCACAGTCATGCCAAAGCAGTCGATAAATAAATGCAAACTCGTCGAATTGGAAAGCACGCTAAAGTGAACAAGAACGTATAAATGACCCCCGCAGATCTTAAATACCTTGAAACCCAGATCTGGAAAAGTGCTGATGACCTGAGAGCCAATCCCGATCTGGCCGCCAACGAATACGACACCCCGGTCCTGGGCCTGATCTTCCTCAAGTTTGCCGATGGCAAGTTCAAGCAGCAGTTGCCCGCGATCCAGGCCGAGTACGACAAGCTCAAGGGCGGCCGGCGGGAGAAGCCCATCGAGTGCAATTGCAAGTCATCGAGGGCCACCGGATCACCACTGCGCAGTGCGCTCCAGACAAAGCGGCCCTGATGCAGCCGCCTCGCCAGCAGCCAGATACCGAAGCCATCGCACAGCAGGATCTTCATGCGATTCGCACGCTTGTTGGCAAAGATGTAAGCGCAGTGAGGCTTCGCCGCACCGAAGGCCTTGATCACCCGGGTCAGTGTGGTCTCTGGCCCACAGCGCATATCCAGCGGTTCCCGGGCCAGCTAGATCTCGTCGATGCGCAGGACCTGGCCCATGTTGACGGGCAGCGTCACCTTGTCACAGCACGCAGCCAGTCGACAGACCGCTCGAGCGCGTTGAGTGGCCAGTGTACGATCAGCCTGCCTGAAGGCGTTGGTACCTCCATGCGTACCGTCGCTGAATCATCGGCCGGTGCTGTCTGGGAGCCAGGCGACAACGGCGATGGCAGACGAAGGAAGTCATCCTGTGAATCGCCGCGCCGCTGGGCGAGGCGCCACTTCTCTACCATGTTGGGGTTCAGGCTATGGCGGATGGCAACACCGGCCACGGATGCACCAGGGTGATCGCTCTCGGCGATGATCTGGGCCTTGAATGCAGCGGAGTAACGGCGTCGCCGCTGCTCAGAGGTCGGTGCCACATCATGAGGCGGCGCTTCGTAGTCCATAATAGGTGCCCACTAAGAATAGGTGGGCACCTAAAATAGCGGATCGCCTACGTACGGCAAGATGGGTTTACCGGACGCTTACAAAGGGCCGAACGTGCAGCGGGTGTTTGATGAGCTTTCCAAATTGAAGCACGACAGCGAGGCTCTGCGGAGTCTCGGGCGTCAATGGGAGGATATGCCGTTGTTCCGCCAGTGGGGGAGGTGGGCACTGGCAAGAGGGCGGGCGGGGGCCCCAATGTTGAGAGTGGGACACTGCACAGATATAACTCGACTATCAATGATAAACAGGAGAACTAGCGGACGACCTTGAGGAATTTCGAGTAGCATTCAGTTCCTCTTCTACGGAGGTATTTACCGATGATTGCGTTAGAGCTGATACCCCAAGAGAATCGGGAGACGGTCTTTCGGAGACGACTTGATGTCCTCTTAGAAAACCCTGAGTGTCGATCGATTTACTTCAAGATAGCAGAAAGCATGTACGTTCTTGGGATAAGTAGCTATCGGTACAAAAGCATGGTCATCCGCCTGAACGATTCCAAAAGTCCTAGTGTGATTGTATTATTCAATTAGGCGCACAACTAGTCGAGGCGACACCAGCATTGTTGAAAATTGACAACAGGCTGAGAACCAGGACATCGGTGCAAGGGAGGAAAAATACCGGCGCTCGTCATTGAGTGAAGCGGATGCAAAATCCATTTGGCAGCGGCTTACGGAATACATGTACGAGCAGGAGCCGTTTCTGGACAATGAGCTGAGACTGGCGCAGCTCGCCTCGGCCCTGGGGGTGTCCACCCAGTCCCTGAGCCAGGTCATCAACACGTTTTCCGGCCAGAACTTCTATGACCTGATCAACGGTTTCCGTGCGAGGAAGGCCGTGCAGCTGCTGGAGTCACCGGGATACAAGAGCCGATCCATCCTCGACATCTCCATGGAAGCCGGTTTCGCCAACAAGGTGACCTTCTACAAGCATTTTAAGAAACATTTCAACATGAATCCCTCGGATTACCGCAAGACAAGCGCCAGGAGCTAACCTGGCACTCCGAGCGTACGTGTCGTAGAGGCAGGCCCGGTTCGGTATCAGTCGGCGGCCACCCAACTATTTGCTCAAGCCAACTGCTGAGATCTCCGCGGAGATTCGGTTTCCAGGCGGTATACTGCCCCCTGTTGGCGGCCATGGTGTCGGGGCATGGGCAGCTGCGCCGACGCAGTCTCCGTAGCTGCGCCGTAACCTATTGATTTTATTGACCTGTCATAAGGATTTCCTGTGAATTTCGTGTTTGTGTCGTTTTCCGCCTGGGTCGAATCGGCAAGACTTGGCTCGCCTCAAGCAGCAAGGGTGGAACCATGATTGTCAGGAAATTGCGATTGAAGAAGGGTTGGTCCCAGAGTCAGCTGGCCGAAATGGCCGGCGTGACCACCCGCACAATTCAGCGCATCGAGAAAGGCCATCGGCCGAGTATGGAGACCTGCAAAGCTCTTGCTTCTGTGTTTGAGGTAAACCTATCTCTATTGCAACCGGAGGACGAGCATATGCAGAATGAAACTGAATTGAAGGCGGACGAGCAACGAGCACTCCTGTATGCCAAGCGGATGAAGGAGTTCTCCGAATTTCTGATTACCTATGTGGTAATGGCGGCAGTGTTTCTTGTCGTCTTTCATGGCGAGCCAGTGGTTTATATTATCTTCGCTGGCCTGGGAGTTGGGCTGATCGTTCAAGGGCTGATTGCGTTCGAGGTTGTCAGCTTCATGAGCCCGGGGTGGGAGCGGCGGCTCGCAGAACGAAAGCTGGGACGCAAGCTATAGCGCTTACGCCCTCTGGGTAGAAAATTCTCCCAGGGGGTGCCTGACAAGACGAGGGGGTGTTTCCTTGGCGAGTCCAGTTTTCGTATGCCCGGAAGGTGTCGAGAATGTGCATGTTCTCGGGTGACACCGGCCCTTGTTTCGGGCAAGCGGGCTAAAAAATGACCAGCTCCACCCCAGCAAATAATAAAATGGATCATGTTATGAATCTTGCTCGGTTTATCCAGTCGTGGATGGATCAATTGCTTATAGACTTTGGGGAAGCCGCGCTGGAAATTGCACCGGAATTGCGGGGTAAAGACAGCGCCGCCCTCGAGGACCACGCTCGTGAAATGCTGGAGTTCGTCGTAGAAGACCTGCTGTCCCCCCAGACCACTCGAGAGTCCGCACGTAAAGCCCTGGGTCAATCCAGATCCCCTGTTTCGCCAGCCGCTGAGAACCATGGTACAAGCCGTCTTGGGCAAGGCCTGTCCATGCTGCAGACAATACAGGAGCTGCGGGCCCTGCGGGCGCGGGTTATGAAGGCCTTGGGCGATTCGCAGCAAGGCCTCACCACCAGTGACATCCATGAACTCCTGCGTTTCAACGAGTCTATCGACCAGTTGATCGTTGAATCCCTCGCGAGTTACTCCGCTCTAAAGGAACAGGAAGGACACCTGCTCGCTGCCATGCTGAGAGTCTCTCCCGATCCCACGGCCATATTTGATTCCGGCGGCAAGCTTCTGTATCTCAACACACCGATGGCCGATATGGCTGGTACGACCGCCAAGGAAGCCGTTGGGAAAACCCCGGGTGAGTTGGATCTGGGCTTCGCTACTGAGTTGCACGAGGCAATTACCGCCACGGTCACTACCGGCAAGTCCCAGCGCAGAGAGCTTCATTGTCTTTCCCCCTCAGGCAGTGAATTGCATTTTGACTGCCAGCTGGTCCCGGTTTTTAGCGGTCAGAACAAAGTTGAAGCCGTCGCCAAGACTTCGCGAGACATTACCGAGCGCAAACAGGCCGAACACCAGGTCTGGCGCAACGCCAACTTTGATTCGCTTACCGGCATCCCCAACCGGCGGCTGTTCCTCGACCAGCTCGGTCACAGTGCTGGTGACCGGCTTCTGGAGCAGGCAGTCGACCGGATAAGCACCAGCGTCCGGGCCATGGATACATTCGCCCGCCTCGGCGGCGACGAGTTCACCCTGATCCTGAAGGATGCGAGCAGGGAAGACGCGGAGAAGGTCGCAGGGGTACTGCTTGCGAGTCCCGAACGGCCGTTTCTGATCGATGGCCACAAGGTGCACGTATCTGGCAGCATGGGCCTCGCCCTGTTACCCGGCCACGGGGATGATGTCGACCAACTGATGCACCATGCCGATCAGGCTATGTACGCTGCCAAGCAGCGCGGCGGCCATCAGGTTCTGCTCTACCAGTCCGATATGGAGCAGAGGAGCGTCTTTACCGAACCCTTGAAGACCAATGACGAGCATGAATCTCGATAAGTGATCCGGTCTCGCAACTCGCGTGTGGTCTATACGAGGCTAGGACCCTTTCCATCTGTGCAGTGCCCCACAGTCGATGGCGGTATTTCTCTTTAGACTAGCTGACTCGATTCGAAGGCAATGACAATGGTAAGGCGCCAGGGTGGTTAATGATCGGCGTACAGGACAGGCGGCAGTCGCTGACGCCGCAGAGCTCCAACGTGTTCAGAAAGCACTGCGCACCAGCGAATCGGAATTCCGCACTCTGGTCGAACTCATGCCGCAGATTGTATGGGTTACCCGTCCCGACGGCTGGCACATCGACTTTAATCAACACTGGCTGGATTACACCGGGCTGACACTCGAAGAGAGCCTCGGGTTCGGCTGGAACGGGTTCTACCCCGCTTCTACGGACGTTTCTAAAAGGGCCGAGCACTCAAGATCGCGCTTGGCCACTCTTCGCCGCTTCCGCGGGTTGTGAAAACGTTCAATATAGTCGAACACATCAGACCTGGCGATATCCCGTGTGC
>JBGTGB010000153.1:0-6768 GCA_041746975.1 Haliea sp.
CAACTCGTATAAGCTTCTTCGAAGCGCATCATCCGTATCTCCTGTAGCACGTGTGACCGGTTCATGCAGCTCATTCCTTCGCTGGGTAGAACCGGACAGTTTATGTGCTATAAGACCGGACAGATTATGTGTCACTAACACAGCGCATCTCTTTGCTTGGCTTTAAGCAGCTCTCACAGGATAATGCGGCCCCATGCGCTACCGTGGAACCAACGACTACAACCACCGCCAGCCGCCGCAAATCGGCGTACTCGTCACCAATCTGGGCACGCCTGATGCGCCCGAGAAAGGCGCTCTGAGACGGTACCTGCGTGAGTTTCTGTCTGACCCGCGAGTGGTGGAAGTACCTCGCCTGATCTGGTTCATGATCCTGCATGGCATTATTCTCAATGTGCGCCCCGCGCGCTCTGCCGCCGCCTACAGTTCTGTCTGGACCCCTGAGGGCTCGCCGCTGCTGCTGCATACCCGCGCCCAAGCCGAGGCCCTGCAGGCCAGGCTGACAGCGCGCTTCGGTGACGCGGTGCTGGTGGAATACGCCATGCGCTACGGTTCCCATTCCATCCCCGAGCAGCTGCAGGCCCTGCTGGCCCAAGGTGTCCAGCGCCTGCTGGTGCTACCGCTATACCCGCAGTACAGCGGCCCCACCACCGGCTCCACCTTCGATGCGCTGGCGGCGGATTTCCGGGGCCGCCGCTGGTTGCCGGAACTGCGATTTGTGGCTCAGTACCACGACCACCCCGCCTACATCGATGCCCTGGCCGCCAGCGTGCGCAGCCACTGGCAACAGCACGGGCGCGCCGACAGGCTGCTGATGTCCTATCACGGCGAGCCCCAGCGCTACCTGGAGCAGGGCGACCCCTACCACTGTCAATGCCACAAGACCAGCCGCCTGCTGGCCGAGGCCCTGGGCCTGGGCAACGAGGACTACCTCACCTGCTTCCAGTCCCGCTTCGGGCGCGAGCCCTGGCTGACCCCCTATACTGATGAAACCCTGCAGGAACTGCCGGCCAAGGGCATCCACTCAGTGCAGGTGATCTGTCCTGGATTCTCGGCGGACTGTCTGGAGACGATCGAAGAGATCGGGGTGGAAAACCGGGATTACTTTTTGGGCGCGGGAGGTGAACGCTACGAATATATTCCCTGCCTGAACAGCGAGCCCGGGCACATTGACGCCCTGTCCGCCATCATTGAACAGCAGATCGGTGGTTGGCTACCAATGACCATTGATCCGGAGGCCACCCAGGTACGGGCGCAAGCCCTGGGCGCCAGCCGCTAGCGGGACCCTTCCGCTACTTTGGCAAACTACAGCCAGCGCCGTACCCGCTGGCGATAGGCTGGATACTCCTCGGGAAACAGACCAGCGAGCAGGGTTTCCTCAGGACGAATGTAGCGCCATTCAATAATGACCATGAACAGCGGCGGTACCAGCAGAGCCGTGGCGGCACCCACTGTTACCGCGCAGCCCAGCAGAATGGCCACCATACCGAGGTACATGGGATTGCGGGTAAACGCGTAGACGCCGCCCGTGACCAGTGCCGAAACCTCGCGGAAGGGAATCATGTCGGTGCCGGCGCGCTTGAACAGGCCGCCGGCGACCACCAGCAGTGCCAGACCCGCCAGCAGAATGGCGCCGCCAATCAGCTGACTGGCCAGACCAGTAAAGCGCAGCCCCGGATAGAACTCGTTGAGGGCAAAAATCGCCACGATACCGAACACCAGCCACATGGGGGGATAGATAATGCGCTTGACCACCAAATCCTCCTGCCTGCTCAGCCGCCGTGCACGTGGGCGCCAGCAGGTTCAACGACGCCGATAGCATAGGCGAGAATGATACCGGCCAGGAACGCCAGCGTCAGCTTGCCGCGATCGTGACTGTGGAAATGGACTTCCGGCAGCAGGTCGCTGAGCGCGATGCAGATGAAGGCACCCGCGGCAAAGGCCAGCGCCACGGCAACCGCGTAGTGGCGCGCATCACCCAACAGATCCACCCCGAAGAAGAACAACAGGGCTCCCAGCGGACACAGCAAAGCAAAACCGATATTGGCCAGGGTCCGGGAGCGGCGACTCCATCCCCCGGCCTCCATGAGCGTGGTAATGGACATCGCATCCAGGGGCTTGTGCAGCAGGATGGCGAGAAAAACGCCCACCCCCAACAAGCCGGCCGCGTGGCCCAACTCGCCCTGCATGGCCGCCCCCAGCGCGACGCCATCGATCAGGGTGTGCAAGCCCAGGCCCAGCGCAAGACCCACCCAACTCAGGCGATGGGCTGCGGGAGGGGCCACCACAGGGTGGTGATGGACGTCGACGCCATCATCACCATGCGTATGCAGGTCGTGATGCCCGGCATCGACTGCACTGAAATCATGCTGGTGAAAATGAAACATCCGCAACAGCATCAGCATAGTGATCAGACCTATCATCAACCACCAGACGGAAACGTCTGCTCCCTGTGCCGACGGCTGCAGGGCAATGCTGTGCGGCAGCAGGTGGTAGAACGCCACCCCCAGCATCAGGCCCGAAACAAAGCTCATGACCAGTTGCGTGCGGGTGTGCGTCATCTGCACCCAGTTCGGCAGCAGCCCCCCCATCAGCGACAGCAGGGCAATCGCGACGCAGTAAATTATCAGGAGATATTCAGGACTCATAGGCGCGGACCTAGCACAGCACCAGGTTATCGCGATGTATCAGTTCCTCATCGCCCTGATACCCCAGCACCTGCTCGATCGCCGCCGAGGGCTGGCCCATGATGCGGCGTGTATCATCGGCGCTGTAATTGACCAGCCCGCGGGCCACTTCGCGCCCTTCGGGACAGCGGCAGGAGACCATATCCCCGCGCTGGAAGCGCCCGGACACGGCGCGCACGCCGACCGGCAACAGGCTGCGGCCCGATTCCCGCAATACCCGCACCGCGCCCTCGTCCAGGTCCAGGCTTCCCGCTATCTGGACCATCCCCGCCAGCCATTGCTTGCGAGCATTCTGTGGCTGTTTGCCGGTGCGCAGCCAGGTGCCGACAATGACGCCGCTTGCGACCTCGGCCAACACATCCGGGTGGCGACCGCTGGCGATCACCGTTTCCGTACCGGACCTCGCTGCCAGCCGGGCGGCCCGCAGTTTGGTGATCATGCCCCCGCGGCCCAGCACGCCGCCACCTGCCGCCATCGTGTCCAGGGCGGGGTCATGGACATCCCGGGTTTCCACGAGGGCGGCAAAGGGGTTCATGCGCGGATCTTCCTCGTACAGACCCTGCTGGTCGGTGAGCAGCAGCAGGGCGTCGGCATCTATCAGGTTGGCGACCAGTGCAGCCAGGGTGTCGTTGTCGCCAAAGCGGATTTCATCGGTCACCACGGTATCGTTTTCATTGACGATAGGCACCACCCCGAGGCGCAGCAGCGTGGTCAGCGTGCCGCGAGCATTGAGGTAGCGGTCACGGGCGGTGATGTCATCGTGCCCCAGCAGAATTTGCGCAGAGGCGATATCGTAACCCCGGAAAGCAGTTTCATAGCTCTGGATCAGCGCGGATTGCCCCACCGCCGCGGCTGCCTGCAGCTCGTGCAGCTGCGACGGGCGGCGGGGCCAACCCAGGCGTACGATGCCCGCGGCGACGGCACCGCTGGAAACCAGAACCACCTCCGCACCCTTGGCCCTGAGCGCGGCAATCTGGGACACCAGGCTGCCGATCATGGCGCTGTCCAGGCCGCGGCCGTCGTTGGTCAGCAGGGCGCTGCCAACCTTGATTACCCAGCGCCGGGCAGCAGCAATTTCTGTGCGGGCGTCCTTGCTCATCAGTGCACGTATTCCACTTCCACTTCGTCGTCATCGTCGTCGTCACTGCCATCGCCCGCGGCTTCACGCCGATACTGGGCGCGCAGGGCCTCGATTCGCTCTCGCGCCTCCTGCTGCATGCGCGCCTGCTGATCCGCTTCTGCCTCCGCCACCTCCGGCTCGGCCTGCTCGCGGCCCTTCTGTTCCTCAAGCGAGACCATAAGGTCCTGACACAGCCGCGCGGTGCCCTCGCCGCTGATCGCCGCCGTCTCGTACACCGGCCCTTCCCACGATAGCACTTCCAGCAGTGCTGCACGGCGGGGGGCGAGCTCGCCCTCCGGTACCAGGTCTATCTTGTTCAATACCAGCCAGCGCGGGCGCTGGGCCAGGGTTGGGCTGAACTGCTCCAGCTCGCGGACTATCGCGACCGCAGCGTCCATCGGCTCACTGCCGTCCACCGGTGCCATGTCCACCAGATGGAGCAGAATCCGGTTGCGGGTCAGGTGCTTGAGAAAGCGGATGCCGAGGCCAGCGCCATCCGAGGCGCCCGCGATCAGGCCGGGAATGTCCGCGACCACGAAGCTGCGGTGGGAATCCACCTTGACCACGCCCAGGTTGGGCACCAGGGTGGTAAAGGGATAGTCAGCCACTTTCGGGCGGGCGGCGGATACGGCCCGAATGAAGGTGGACTTGCCGGCATTGGGCAGGCCCAGCAGGCCGACGTCCGCCAGCACTTTCAACTCCAGCTTCAGCGAGCGCTGCTCGCCTTCGGTGCCGGGGCTGGTCTGGCGCGGCGCCCGGTTGGTGCTGGACTTGAAACGGGCGTTACCCAGCCCGTGCCAACCGCCCTGGGCCACAACCAGGCGCTGGCCGTGTTCCGCCAGGTCGCCCAGCACCTCGGCGCTATCCTCGTCAATGATGGTAGTACCCACTGGCACTCGCAGCACCAGGTCTTCACCGCCCTTGCCGGTGCAGTTGCGGCTCTTGCCGGCTTCGCCGTTGTCCGCCCGGTAGCTGCGCACGAAACGATAATCCACCATAGTGTTCAGGCCCTCATCGGCCTCCATAATGACACTGCCGCCGTCGCCGCCGTCGCCGCCATCTGGGCCACCGCGAGGCACGTACTTCTCCCTGCGAAAGCTCAGGCAGCCATTACCGCCGTTGCCCGCAAACACCTTGATGCTTGCTTCATCTACAAATTTCATGGTCCTGCCACTGCCACCCGATGCCGACGCGCAATCGCGCCCGCGAGAAGCCTTAAGTATAAAAAAAAAGCCCCGTCAGTTGACGAGGCTTTTGTATCCGCTCTTCGCAACCGCCCGATCAGGCGCTCACGACCTGAACGAACTTGCGGTTGTTGGGACCCCTGGTCACAAATTCAACCCGGCCTTCGGCCGTGGCGAACAGGGTGTGATCCCTGCCGCAGCGCACATTGTCGCCGGGGTGGAAGCGGGTACCGCGCTGACGCACGATAATGTTGCCCGCCTTCACCACTTCACCGCCAAAGCGCTTGACGCCGAGACGTTTGCTTTCCGAATCGCGCCCGTTGCGAGTACTGCCGCCTGCTTTCTTGTGTGCCATTGTCGCTAGCCTCCGTTACGCCGTAATGCCGGTGATCTTCACTTCGGTGAACCACTGGCGATGCCCGGTTTCTCTCCGATAGTGCTTGCGGCGGTTGAATTTCACGATCTTGATCTTCTTGTGGCGCCCATGGCTAACCACCTCGGCCGACACCTTGCCACCCTCAACCAGGGGAGTGCCGATCTTGACCTGATCGCCGCCAACCATCAGCACCCGGTCGAATTCAACCGTGGCACCGGTGGCCGCTTCAATTTTTTCCAGCTTGAGGGTTTCGCCCTCAACCACGCGGTGCTGCTTGCCGCCGCTCTCAATTACTGCGTACATCGTATTCTCCGTTGAGTTAGCCTGCTCGCAGTCTCAAAAAAAACCCTTGCAAATCAAGGGGGCAGAGCCAGGCACTAACAGTGTTGATAAAACCCGGAGGCAACCAGGCAATGCGCGATGGGCTCCAGAGGGCGGCGATTTTACTCAAAGTAGCCCCCCCGGGCAAGGATTATTTCCCCTTCCAGCGGCAGCTTGACACCCCTGGCAGTGCAACCTAGCATGCGCGGGCATCTATAAAGTCAGCACACTATGCAACACATTCGCGCCACCGTCTCCGGGGAGTTCGAACGGGTCAACCGGCTGATCATCGCCCAGCTCCAGTCCAACGTCCCCATGGTCGAAAACGTCGGCCACTACATCGTGGATGCGGGCGGCAAGCGGCTGCGCCCGTTGCTGGCCCTGCTCACCGGCGCCGCCCTGGGCGATTGCCGCGACGAGCACATCACCTTCGCCGCGGTTATCGAATTCATTCACACCGCGACCCTGCTCCACGACGATGTGGTCGATGTCTCCGAGTTGCGGCGCGGCCGGCCTACAGCCAACGCCACCTTCGGCAATGCCCCCAGCGTATTGGTCGGCGACTTCCTCTACACCCGCGCCTTCCAGTTGATGGTAGAGCTGCAGGACATGAACATCCTGCGCTACATGGCGGACACCACCAACACCATTGCCGAGGGCGAGGTAATGCAGCTGGCGCGGGCCGGCAATGCCGACACCAGCGAGCAGGATTACCTGGACATCATTACCCGCAAAACCGCGGTATTATTTGCCGCCGCCTGCTATGGTGCCGCCGCCCTCAGCGGCAGCGACCAGGCCAGATCGGAACAGCTGGCCAACTTCGGCCTGCACCTCGGCCTTGCGTTCCAGATGGTCGACGACATGCTGGACTATGAGGGTGATGCCGCCACCATGGGCAAGAATGTCGGCGATGACCTGAGCGAGGGCAAACTCACCCTGCCCCTGATTCA
This sequence comes from Haliea sp., assembly GCA_041746975.1. GTDB lineage: Bacteria > Pseudomonadota > Gammaproteobacteria > Pseudomonadales > Halieaceae > Haliea. Next base: position 6,636 of record JBGTGB010000153.1, read on the forward strand.
TGTACTGCGCTGCGGCAACGATGGCGAACAGGCCCTGGTGCGGCGCGCCATCACTCTCAAGACCGCCGCAGACATCGCGGCCATTGTTGCGGCTATCGGCCGCTGCGGCGCGGCGGAGTACACCCGCGAGCGA
>JBGTGB010000154.1:0-10447 GCA_041746975.1 Haliea sp.
GCATCGATCCCGCGGTTTCCTCCCCCGAGGCTTAGAAGACACCTGCTCAACGAATGACCGCGTAGCTTCGACGCCATCACTCTGCGAGCAGGCGTCTTCCAACCCTTAACGAAAGCAGTCGACGCTCCAATTTGGTCTTAATGTCTCAAGCTGCAGGCAGCCCGGCACAACCGCTCCATGGAAGAGGAAGCGAGAGACACCTTGCGGGCCGTACTTTCTGTGGAGACTGCCCGCTCCACTCCGCTGGCGTCCGTCATCCGAGCGCGTATTGACCCCTTAGGCGGAATTGAGCTGGAGATCCCCGAGCGCGGACCAATCCGTGAGCCTGTGGCATTAGGTACATGATCGCGCTGGACACTAATGTACTGTCGGAAACCCTGCGGCCTTCACCAGCCCCGTAGGTCATGGCGTGGCTGGCCAGCCAGCCCAATAGCTCTGTGTTTACTACTACCATTACCAGGGGCGAGTTACTTTACGGTGTGCAACTGCTGCCCGCCGGCCGGCCAGCGCAAATCTGATTTTCTGGCTGCAGTGCACGGTATATTCGATCAGGACCTGGCAGGGCAGGTTCTCAGCTTTATAGTGCCGGCGCCGATGCCTTTGCCCTTATTGCAGCCTCCCGCAAGCTGGCGGGCCAGCCCATTTGCCAGTTCGATGCCATGATTGCTGCCATCAGCCAGTCCCGCGGCGCCACGCTGGCAACCCGTAATATCAAGGACTTTGGCAATTGCCGTATTGAGTTGATCAACCCGTGGGATGCGTCACCTATCTAAACCACTCGTTTGCACCCATGCTTATCGAATTACCAGGCAAAAGGTTTCTCATCAAGTATGAAAATGGTTCTCTAGTGATTCGCTGTCATAAGAGGAAAGTGAAATCCCGGATTGCCGAGCGCGTTTCCGCGGTGATTTTTTCACCGCCCACGGCAGTAGCTTCGCAATATCTCTATTCTGGGCTCGGCAAGTGACCCCTTGACTTCCCGTTATAGGGTCCCGAATCGGCAACCCCAGTCACCCCTCAAGCCGCAGCCGATTCTTCCTTGGTATCGACACTCTCAGCGTCTTCCGGTGCCAGCTCCGCCACCTTTGCTTCCAGCTCAGCTACCTTGCGCTGCAATTCCACGTTCTCTTTCTTCGTCTCGCTTAGGGTCTTCTGCAAGGTGTCGGCGGCGCTGGTCTTTTCCGCCAGCTTCTTCTTGCTCGCGTCGAGGTTTTTCTTCATCCGCATCGGGTTCAACTGGCGCAGGTTTCTTGTATTCTGAAAACCCAATGTGTTCAGTTCGCCGCTCGGCTCAGGTGCCGCCGACCGAGCAATCCTATCAGCATGGCCAACAGTGCGAGCCCGAATGCAGGAAGCGTCGGTATCGGGGCTGGAGGGGCGCTGGAAGGTACCAAACTTGTGATGGGGTCGGTGATCTGCCCAATTATATCGTCATCATCAAAGGGGCCATTGTCCGTAATGGTGTAGGTGATCCGATTTCCCTCAATAGTGGCGCCTGGCACCGGCGTCCATTCCCCGGCGGATGACACTTTATAGGCAACCGACCCCGTCGGCAGGGGGGCGCCGAAGAAGGCCTCTATCGTCACCGAGGACCCGCAGCCCGTCAGAACAAAACGAAGTTGTCGATCAAGGGGCGTGCCGGGGGCTGAATCCAGAAAGGACGTAGTGTTCTCTACGGGACCATTGAATTCACACGTGATTGGGGCAGAAACGATTTTTATACCGATGCCTGTCCCGCCGGCATCACCGTTATCGCCGATTCCATCGCCATCACTATCGGTCTGTTCCACCGGATCAAATGGGAATGCATCAAGCCGATCCGGGATGCCGTCACCGTCGGAATCCACATCCGGTGTGACCGCGTTGCTCGCGGCTGATGGGGCGCTGTTGCCCGCGGCGTTAGTTGCGACCACGGTGAATGTGTATTCCGTCCCGTTGCTCAAGCCAGTGACGGTGCAACTGGTTTCGCTGGTAGTGCAGATCTGCCCGTCGGGCGCTGAAGTCGCCGTGTAGCCGGTGACGGGCGAACCGCCGTTATCAGACGGTGCAGTCCAGGAGACCGTTGCCTCGGCGTTGCCAGCGGTGGCGCTGACGGCCTCCGGCTCTGCCGGTGGCGATGACTCCCCCGGCGGCGGTGGCGCGGCGATGTCCTCGCATTCGATAACTACGCTGGTGACATCGGCGCCCGCAATCGTGCCGCTGCCGTTAGCGACGCTACAGCTCTGACCGTCTGGTTGAGTGGCGACACTGACAGCGTAGGAAGCGCTGTCGCTCAAGGTAATTGGGAAGGTGAATAACCCGTTAGCGCTGACTGCGAGGTCGTCCCCTGCATTGTTCTGCAGAACCACCGAACCGGTCAGACCAGTGACGGAGCCGCCGACGCTATACTGACCGATCAACAGCGTTATGGAGTCTGCATTCACGCCGCTGCCCCAGTTGTAAATGTAACGTCCGGGCACAAGGCCAAGGTCGGCGAAGTCCTGCGCGGACCACGTCGACGTGCTGTTGATCGCATCGCCGGACACGTATCCGGGCGAAACGTAGACAACCAATTGGTCACTTCCGGCTACGGCGATCAGGCCGGCATACGGGCCCGAGTTCGTGGTTGCGTTGAGCCGCAAGCCTGTGGAACAGACGTCGGTATTGCCGAGCCCGTTGGCAACGTAGGCGTCAACATTCCCTCCTGAACCCACCCCAACGCCGCAGATCCATGCTGTGGTAAAACCCGTACCGGCCACGAAACCGCCAACAAGGCCAGCGCTGCTCTGGATATCAAAACCGGCGGTATTGATTGTTCCGGTCGCGGTGGCGACCACGTCGTTGCCGACTTCGTCAACTTTAATAGTGACGGCGCCTTGCGCAGCGGAACAGGCCAGTGCTCCCGCAACGAACGAATTCAGTATTCGCTTCATGCAAATAGTCTCTTGGCAGAAAACCTGGAAAACTATAGACGCAGATGTTGCGGACGACAACTAGTAGCCTTGTCCAATGAAACAAGGATAATTACAAAATAACTCCAGCCGGTGAGTGGAACGGGTTCCCATCGATCGAATACCGTCAGGGCAAGTGACCCATTTACTCCCCCTCACAGGCTCCCGAATCGGCAACCCCAGTTACTCCCTCACGCAGCAGCCGATTCTTACTTGGCGTCGACACTCTCTGCATCTTACAGTGTCAGCTGGGTTCTACCCCGTTTCTTCGGACGGCTCTAAAACGGCTATGGACTTCCCCTGGTTCATGGAGATTTCTAGCCTATTCTATGGACTTCCCCTGGTTCAGTGCGTTCGGTAAGTGGGCCCGGGTAGTAGCCTGAGATGACAAATGTCGGTGGCTTATCTTGTAAGTCTCATGCCGTGCCACGCCCCCTTGGAAAGTCGGCGTCTAGCCAATTGCTGGAACCTGTCAGGGGTGAAAGATTTCTTACCCCTGTGGCGGTTCCTATTGCAGTACAGACATGCAGCCGCAATGTTCATATGGCGTGAGTTGCCGCCTTCGGAATACGCCACCAAATGTTCACCAGTACATTGCAGCAACTTGGCCTGCTTGGCAGTGATAGGGTAGCGCGAAGTCAGTTCTTGCTCCGACTTCATCCACATTGGCTGATTGCAGTAATAGCAAACGCCGCCCTGGGCTCTGAAGGCTTGTGATCTAACTTTCTTGAGGGGTGGTCGTCTTCTTGCCCTAGGGTTTTCCTGCATAGTGATACCAATAATTGATGCCACCAGACGATTGAAGGCTTTCCGTCTTGTGACCAGGGTCAACCACACGGTCATCCCCCAATTAAATATCACTACACAAGTAACACTTGTGTCGAGTAACAAGGACTGCCATGTCCTGCTGATTGCCTACACCGGCTTCCCAGCACTAAGTTACTGACAGGCATCGCGCCTGTGATACAGCGAGTGTTTAGTCTAATCCAGCTTTTTTATCTGATCAAGCCGACAGTGGTGCCAACTCACCCGGAAGTCCACTATGGACTTCCCCTGGTTCAGTGCGTTCGGTAAGTGGGCCGGGGTAGTAGCCTGAGATGAGGCGGCTGAATCGATCGGCTTATAGAAGCTGATTTGGCACCAGCTAACAACTAGCGCTTGTTTTTTTCATCACGACGAGCCCTTTTGGTCAGCGGTTTGCCGTCTGCACCAACAGTACTTTTCGGCTTCTCGCCCTTGGCAGTCTTTGAGGCGCGACTAAGAATAATCAGGCTCAGCGTTTCCTCATCGCGCAATTTGATCGCGTTCTTCTCCAGAGTATCGAGCTCTTCGAAGCTGTACACGTCGTTCTTGAGCTTCTCTATTCTATTCATATTACGCTCACATGCGGGAGTGGGCAGAGTCGGCGGCGTTTAGGTGTAACAGTCGCGACCTGATCTGACAGTTATCGGCCCGATCAGGCCTACCCCGGCTGACTGATCAAGCCGCCGCTGACTCTTCCTTGGCCTCGCTCTCAGGCGCATCGGTAGCTTCAACCTCAGACTCAGCGACTTTCGCTTCCAGCTCTGTCACCTTCCGCTGCAATTCCGCGTTTTCTTTCTTGGTCTCGCTGAGCGTCTTCTGCAAAGCATCGGCCGCGCTGGTCTTCTCAGCCAGCTTCTTCTTGCTCGCGTCGAGATTCTTCTTCATGCGCACCGGGTCGTACTGGGTGAGGGTCTTGTTCTCCTCGCGCACCGCCGCCAGATCTTTCTGCAGGGTCTTGATCCGCTGCTTGAGCTCGGCGATCTCCGCCACAAGCCGTTCGCTGCGATTGTGCAGCTCGCGGGCGCGCTGCTCGGCCTTCTGGCTGTCGGTGGCCTTGCCGGTCAGCTCGGTGATGGTTTCCAGCTGCTTGTCGACAGCTACCTGGAGTTCTGACTCCCGGGCGGTGAGGCGCTCGATCTCGGCGGTCTTTTTGTCGAGCTGTTGCTGATACTCGGTGCGGAGATTGGCCTCGAGTTCCATGATCTTTTCAAGCTTGTTGGCTGTGAGCATAATGTCCTGGTCAATTAAAAGGTGATTGTTTAGTGAATGTCTAGGCATCATCTGTCTAGCGTTGGGATTGTTTGATTATCCAATCCCAACGCTCGCTTCAGGGAATCGTGATGGCGATGATGGTCTCGCCGGCGGGGATGCCCCCGTTGAAATCAGGCCAGTTGCATAAACCCTGCTGGAAACCATTCGAGGGGTTCGTGGATGAGTCTCGCGCGGTATCGTTCCCACATTGGTAGGTGAAGGACGTGACCGCGTCGGTCCAGAACTGTGAGTTGACTTGCCAGCCTACAGGGGTTTTAAGAGTGCACGGTGTTGATGAGCAACTCGCGTCAATAAATCCCGGGCCTGAGGGCGAATTTGCGCTGAGACTGACCCGCATCACTCCTGGTTTGTTCGCGGTCACGGTGACCGTAGCCAATAGCGATTCGAGTAGCTCAAGGCGATCGTTGGTCGCCGCCACGAAAGCATCGAATGTAGCCTGCAGCGCATCCAGGCTGGCGGAGTCGCCTGGCGGGCCCGGAGGCCCTACCGGCCCCGTAAGTCCCGTTTCCCCTTGAGGTCCGGTTGGACCCGTAGGTCCCGTTTCCCCCTGAGGCCCCGCTGGACCTGCATCGCCTTGAGGTCCCGCTGGAATATTGTCGATGGCGTTTTCCAGAGCATCGAAGTTTGCGTTGAATTTTTCTGCCTCAATCACCGCGCCATCTCGAAACGTGTTTGGAACTTGTGTTTCAGCGGAGACGAGAGGGGAGACAGCGAAAAGAATAACAGTCAAGAGACGCGCTTTAATGATCATTTAGTGAGTACCCGGTTTTATTTTGTATGCGATCAGCCACAGCGAGAGTGCCGTGCAGATCAAAACCCACAAGGGCATAAAAGGAACCGGCGTAGCGGACGCCACTCCGAACTGAGCTTCGCCAAAGCGAGCCACTCCAAACACGGGCAGAGATTGAGCAACGGCCAGTGCGGAAACCAATATGGCGGCTATCATCACGCCACTTCGTATGAATTTGCTTTTCATCTGCCCGCCTATCTGCTTTTTGGCGCCCGCATTGAAACATCAGCTATGGATTGAAACAAGGCCACGTTACTCGATAGCTGATAGCCCTGACGGTCTCGTCGGGACCGGGGCGGGCCGCTTTTGACGACGCACTTTTCTCTTGTGGTGATCGACCTATTGACTACGCGTCACCGGTCCCGGACGGTTTCGGGTGGCAAAAAAAAGGGGCCACATCGCTGTAACCCCTTCATTTATAACGCAATATGGCTCCGCCTGCTGGGCTCGAACCAGCGACCCATTGATTAACAGTCAATTGCTCTACCAACTGAGCTAAGGCGGAATGGTATCAACCGAGGTCGCGTATGTTAATGACGCGCCCCGGGCAGGTCAACCGTCCGGGGCGTCTTTTTTCCCGTTACAGCAGAACTGTTAGTGGGTTGCCACCGGGAACCAGCCTCCCGTAATGATACGGGTGCTGCTACTGTTAGCTATATCGTACCGGTAGATGTCGGTGGACTTGCGAGCCGCCTGGCTGTGGACAATGATGCCGGGTTCTAGCCAGGTGGCACCGAAGCGCGCCTCCACGACTTGCCTCCCATCGTTCCCCAGACACTGCTGCCATGCGTCAGCTCCTCTCATCTCCCAGGCGCAGCCGACGTTAACCAAGGAACCGTAGTAGTCACCGCCATTCTTTTCAGTTATGTGATGTCGGAGCAGAATTTCACTTTCCGGAGAGCTTGGGTGCGTTGCCGCTACTCTGGGCGCCGACTCGGCACCGGCACTGTTGCTGCCATAGGCCATGACGGAGGGTTCATTGCCGCCGGTAGGCCAGTAGAGAACCCCTCCGAGAGCTTCGCCTCCCACATTCACTCCGAAGTTGCCGAATAGCGACCGCAGTCCTTCATCTGACCAGCTCCCGAATACGGGTGGTTCCAGCCGCAAACTGAGATCACCGTTGGCGCCTGCTGCGCAACCGAAGTATAGGCACAGTGATTCCGCTGTGGGGCTAGGTATAGCGCTGCTGACTTCCGGTGCGCCACTGGGAAAACTGGTCTGCGTCCACTGCAATAGGCGGAGCTCAAAATTCGCGGACTTACCTTCTACAATCCAGCTTCGATGCAACAAGGTGGCATACACGCTGCCGTTATCACCCAGCCTGACGTCGCCAGGCAATTGTAGGTAAGTAGAGCTATCGCTGCTGTTCGGCACTGAAACCTGCTGCCGCTGTCCAACGATTACCTCGCCATTACTGACAGTGAACTGAACGGCTACGATATCGTGCGAGTAATCAACCAGCGTGGGATCCCGCTCGGCCCACATTACGATGCCCTCGCTGCGCTCGGTGTTCAGATGGTACGCAAGGTTCCGGACGGTGAGATTTGGCCTGCTGCTGAGGAGGGTGGTGCTGCATCCCTCACTACTGGCGAGCATGATGTCCTCGCCGATGTTCTTATGCTCTGAACGGTAGACAAACGCGGCAGCCCGATCTTGGCACGCATCCGGTGGAGTATCGCCGCCGCCACCATCGCTATCGTCACCACCACCACCTTTACCACCCCCCTTGCCGCTTTTTCCCTGAGCGTAAACTGGCGCCGCCGCCAACAGAGCCACTGTCAATAAGCAGGCAATTGTATCTCGGGTCCCCATGGCCATCTCTCCTGGTTGGTCCACTTTAGCCATACCCTAGCAAGGCTGTGTATAAGCCGCATGTCCCATATTGGACACAAAACCAGCATCATTCGGAGGATGGTCTATAGTGTTCTAAACAAAAAGCAATCCAGAGCAACAGGAGCTGCGCTCCATGGGGAACCCGACTAGCAGCGTGCGTTTCCGTCAGATTCTCGATGTATTGTATGCGGGCATCGAGCACGATGAAGCGATGTCCCTGGCCCTGGATCTTATCGGGCAGCAGGCGGGCATGCTGATGTCGTCTTGCGAGCGATACGATCTTGCGACCGGCCAGTTCAGCACTCTGGTGCATTCAGGAAATGATCCGGGACACCCGGGGTTCCGGTTGCTTGAGGATCGCGCCCGCGAAATAAACCCGTACTACAAACCCGAGGTGGTGACGGGCCTGATTGGGGAGGCACGGTTCGCCAGCGACGTGTTGCCCCAGTCGGTGGTACGGCATACCGCTTACTACTCCGAATATCTGGGCCCCCTCGGCGTGGGTGATATCGCCGGATACTTCTTCGAGACGGCCCCCGGCGTTCTCTACTGCCTCAGCTTCCCGCGCGAGGGGCGCGGTGTGTTTCCCGAGCGTGACAGGGCACTGTTCAGAGAGCTGGCACCGCACGTGTTCCGGGCTTTTTCTCTGCGCCATCAGCTGCACGCGGCTCGGGAAGAAAAAACCATCCTGGAAAGTGTGCTGGAGCAAAACCGGCACGGGCTGATGCTGCTGAATGACCGCGGGCAGGTATTCTGGCGCAATTCTGCCGCGGACAGTTTGCTGGCGCGCAGGGATGGCCTGGACCTGTCCTTGGGTTCGCTGACACTGTGCCACGCCGATGAGAACCGGCGGTTTCAGCGCCTGCTCCGGAAGCAGCTCGCCGCCTGTTCCCTTGATAGCCGCCTGCAGCGGGCATCGGCCTACCACGTTCCACACACCTCAGGGCTCACGCCGTACACGATCAGCCTGCATCCGCTGAATCGTGCTCCTGTTGACGAGGCATCTGGGCGCGCCAGGCTCTGCGCCGTAGTGGTAGATCCTTTGCGCCAACACGAGGTGACGGTAGAGCAGTTGATGAGACAGTATGGACTCACTCTGGCCGAAGCGACGGTCGCCGTTGGCGTGGCATCCGGCCTGGACCTCGAAGTGATTGCCGACGGTCAGCATCAAAAAGTGTCCACGACGCGCAACTTACTCAAGCGGGCGATGCGAAAGACCGATACCCACCGCCAGGCTGAACTAAGCGCCCGTATCTGGGCGCTGTCCCTGCCCGTCAATTTGCCCTGAAGCCTGCTGCTCACGGGGCGGGCGGCACTCTCGGCTGCAATTCTCTCTGGACTGCACCATAATACCCGGTTCGTTGCAGAGTCCGGGTTCCCAGTCCATGTCAAAGCAGTTCAAGGTTCATTCCAGCTACTCCCCGGCCGGGGACCAGCCCAAGGCTATTCGCGAGCTGGTGGAGGGAATCAATGCAGGCCTGGCGTCGCAGATCCTGCTGGGTGTGACCGGCTCGGGCAAGACTTTCACCATGGCCCACGTGGTGGAGCAGTTGCAACGGCCGACCATTGTCATGGCGCACAACAAGACTCTCGCCGCGCAGCTTTACGGCGAATTCAAGGAGTTCTTCCCGGACAACGCGGTGGAGTACTTCGTTTCCTACTATGACTATTACCAGCCCGAGGCTTATGTACCGTCCTCCGATACTTTTATCGAGAAGGATGCTTCGGTGAACGAGCACATCGAGCAGATGCGCCTGTCCGCGACCAAGGCCCTACTGGAGCGGGAGGACTGCCTGGTGGTGGCCACTGTGTCGGCGATCTACGGCCTGGGTGACCCCAAGTCCTATTTCAAGATGATCCTGCACCTGTCCCGGGGGGAAATGATCGACCAGCGCCAGGTACTGCGGCATCTGGCGGAGCTGCAATATACCCGCAACGATGTCGACTTTCACCGCGGCACCTACCGGGTGCGGGGGGATGTGATCGACATCTTCCCGGCAGATTCCGAGTACGAGGCCGTGCGGGTGGAACTGTTCGATGAGGAAATCGAAAACATCTACTTTTTCGACCCCCTGACCGGCGCTGTCGAGCGCAAGGTGCCGCGAGTGACGATTTTCCCCAAGAGCCACTATGTGACGACGCGGGATGTCATGCTGGATGCAGTGTCCCAGATCGAGGTGGAACTGGAGCAGCGCGTAAAGCAGCTCAAGGACAACGAAAAGCTGGTGGAAGCCCAGCGCCTGCAGCAGCGTACCCGCTATGACCTGGAGATGATCCGCGAGCTGGGGTACTGCAACGGCGTCGAGAACTATTCCCGCTACCTGTCCGGCCGCGGCCCCGGTGAGCCGCCGCCAACCCTGTTTGAATACCTGCCCGACAATGCCCTGGTCATCATCGACGAGTCCCACGCCACGGTTCCGCAGATCGGCGGCATGTACCGCGGCGATCGCTCGCGCAAGGAGACGCTGGTGGAATACGGCTTCCGCCTGCCCTCGGCGCTGGATAACAGGCCGCTGCGCTTCGAGGAATGGGAGCAGCTGGTACCCCAGGCGCTATTCGTTTCCGCGACACCGGGTCCCTATGAGCTGGAACATGCGGGGCGGACGGTAGAGCAGGTAGTGCGCCCCACCGGCCTCATTGACCCGGAGCTGGAAGTGCGCCCGGCGAGCAGCCAGGTGGACGATCTGCTGCAGGAGATCCACAGGAATGTCGCCCTCGGCGAGCGGGTGCTGGTGACCACACTGACCAAACGTATGTCGGAGGACCTCACGGAATATCTGGCGGAGCACGGGATCAAGGTGCGCTACCTGCACTCGGA
>JBGTGB010000155.1:0-2055 GCA_041746975.1 Haliea sp.
GGGCCTTCACCAGGCCGGGCTCGCCGCGCAGATGAGCCTGCATCACATCGTCCAGACAGGCGCGAAATACCCGCTGATCGCTCTGGCTCAGCAGCCGCAAGCGGCCGTCTTCCACGGTCAGCCAGCGGCCCTCCGCCAGCAACCTGTCCGCGGCGTGATTGCGGTGACGGATGCGCGCGCGCTGGTCGAGGATAAATGCAGCCAAGGCCATTCGGTCGACTGCGGCCGCAAACAGGGAGCGCTCGCTCTCCACCCGGGCAATCCGGGCCTGGAGGCGGATCGTCTGCTGGATATGGGGCAGCAGGCGCAGGCACAGTGCTCGCTCCCCGCTGGAAAAGTTTTCGCGCCCGATCACCCGGGCAAAGCGCAGGCGCGCGCTGTTCCCCAGCGCATCGCCCAGATCAGCTCCCATCAGGTGCAGAATCCCGGTGGGTTCCACGTATTGCCGGTAGTAGTCGGAGTTGTAGTAGTCTTCAGCTGCCATGAACTCATCCACCGTGAATACCTGTCCTGGCGGCAGGTTGATGAAGGGGTCCAGGGCGAAATAGTTTTCGTTGTAGGCGGAATAGGCTGCCGGTGACAGCACCACCGAATTGATCACCAGGCCGGCATCTCCCTCCCGCGGTGCGCGCAGGATCAGGGTGACAAAATCCGCCGCCAGAGCCTGCCCCAGCAGGCGCAAGAACTCTTCCCAGGGCGGCTCCGCTACCGGTCCCCGTGACAGGGCCAGTAGCAACTCGTTCATCGCCTCCGAAATCCGGTAGTCACGCATGTTCAGCTACGCAGCTCTGCAATAGCGGCCACTGCCAACGGATCGTCCGCGGGGTCATCGGGCACGGGAAAGGTAATGCTCTGGGCGAGGCCAGCGTAGCGCTCGCGCAGTACAGCGGCAATTCCGGCGTAGGTCCCGCGGGGCACGAACTGCTCCAGCATGGCATCGGTGACAATGTTTCCCAGATCCTGCCAGCGACCCTCGCGGGTCAGCTCCTGCAGTTGCTGGCCTTTGTCCTGCCAGCCGAACAGCTCCAGGCTGGGCCAATAGGCAGGGGTGGAATAGAGGAACCCGAGGAGGCGACGCTGTTTCTCCCAGGCGGCGGCCACCGCCTCCTCGTCGCGCCCGGTCGCTATCAGCGGCCCCAGCACCAGGCGTAAATCCGCCGCGCTGCGACCGCCCTGCTCGAGGCCGCCCTGCAGCCGTGGCAGGCAAACCTCGCGGATGTATGCAGGTGGGGAATTGGTCGGGTGGGTAATCATACCGTCTGCCACCCTCCCCACCATGCGGGTCATCGCCGGGCCTACCGCGCCGCAGAATACCGGGATTTCCGGGTGCGCGATCGGGCCGGGGTTGAAAAAAGGCTGCAGGCGGGTGAAGCGATAGTGCTCCCCCTCAAAGCACAGGCGCTCAGCGGTCTGGAAACTGCGAAAAATGGCCTTCAGCGACTGTACGTATTCGAGCAGCTGCGCTACTGGCGCCACCCAGCGCGCCGAGTAACGCTCTTCGATGTTCTGCTTTACCTGGGTGCCCAGCCCCAGCTCGAAACGGCCAGCGGACATCGCCTGTAGGTCCCAGGCGGCCACTGCGACCGTCATCGGGCTGCGCGGGAAGGCAACCAGTACCGCGGTGCCGACGACCAGCTTGTGCGTAGCCTGCAGGGCCATGGCCGCCAGCAGCAAGCCGTCGTGAACCGCATCCGGCACCTGCAGGCCGTCAAAGCCCATGGCCTCGGCGCGGGCCGCATGGGCGCCTATCGCACCCGGCCCCATGTGTTCAGGCGTCGTGGCATAAACACTGAACATGACTTGACCTCAATGAATTCCAACCGCTAACTTTACCGCCAAATTCGCTTGCTGTATTCAGCCCCACAAACGGTGCTCGCCTACCGACGCTACAGCGAAGCTCTTCACCCACCCTTTCACCCTGACCGGAGCACCCCCATGACCCAGCGCAAAGTCGCCTTCATCACCGGCGCCAGCCGCGGAATCGGCGCCGTCACCGCAGTCGCGCTGGCCCGTGCCGGCTACGACCTGGCCCTGACCGCCCGGACCCTGAAAGAG
>JBGTGB010000156.1:0-16878 GCA_041746975.1 Haliea sp.
TTCAACGGCACCGCGCTTGAACTCTGGGCTGTACTTTCTTCGCTTGGACATAAACACTCCTTTTGCCCATTATGGGCTTCTTTGAAGTGTCCGTAAAAGCGGGGTAGAACCCGAATCAAGGCATGCATTATTGGCGTAGCGTAGCGCTCTAACCCCAGGATACTGCACTCAGCTATTCCAGTTTAGCAAATGCTAAACGTGAGACGGAGTTTTTCAGTCCCGCAGAAGACCACGGAGACTCCGGGCATCACAAGTACCACGCCAAGCACTACGCCTATGAACTCACCCGCCAACGCCCCGGTGGCGATATCGACCGTATCTCCCAATCCCTGATCTTTGATGCGAAAGACGACATAGAATCCCGACGCGACCAACTCATCGCCGCGCCAGGTCAACACCCGCACCAGAAAGGCAGCAGCTATCTGTTTCGCATCCGCTGGCAGTTGAATTGAGGCGATTGTGAGCGAATTAGCCGTAACATGAGAAAAATACCCGGAAGCGGCTTCACTTTGAGATTTTTGACCGCTATGCTACGCACTGTTCGTCAGTTCCGGCAAAATTTCGGACTTATAAATGATTTCCGGGCACGAATCTCAAGCTCCGGCCAAATCGCGGAAGAGCGACCATGATCCAACCAATTGGTTACAGCCAGCTCATCACACGTTATCGTCTGGGGGCGCTGCCGCTGGCTGCAGAAGCCCAGCTGGCCAGCGACGTCAAGGGCAGGAACCACCGCCAGCATGGCGGCCGCCGCCTCAACCTGTTCGAGCCCAAATACCAGCCGGAGGACACGCTGGCAGGGCATCTGCAATTTGCCTTGCGCTATGAGGGTGTCAACCTTCAGGTATTGGCCCTACTCTTCGCAGAGTCTGGGGAACAGGAATTGGCGCAATGGATCACCACCAATCCCGAATCCCGTTATGCCCGCAGCGCCTGCTATCTATATGAGTGGATCACAAGAAAGCAACTGCCTGTAGCGGACCCTGTCTCTCCCCGCGCCAGCTACGTCCAGCTCGCCGATCCCCTGCTGCAACTGGCCCTGCCGCATGGCGAGCGCGACAAGCGCTTCCGCGTCCAGAACAACCTGCCCGGCACCCGGGACTTCTGTCCAATGATCCGCATGTCACCCTACCTGCAGGCAATGCTCGCCACCGACCTGCGCCGCGTTACCGCCGAAACACTGGCCCGCTATGACCAAGACCTACTGCGCCGCGCCGCCGCCTTCCTGTACCTGAAGGAAACCCAATCCTCCTTTGAAGTGGAACGCGAGAAACCTTCCCCCCAAAAGGCTCAGCGCTTCGCCGACCTGCTGCGCCAGGCAGACACGCAAACGCCCTTGAGCGAAGAACGACTGCTGGACCTGCAGCATGCCGCCCTGGACCCACGCTTCCACGAATTCACCTGGCGCGGCATCCAGAACTGGGTAGGCAAGGATCTTGGCTACCGCAAGCTGGTTGATTTCGTGCCGCCACGCCCAGAGGACGTACCGGACCTGATGCAGGGTTTGATGGCCCTGGCTGCCGAATATCAGGCCATGGGCAACGGCGACATCGGCGCCAGTCCTGATCCTGTGTTGATGGCGGCCGCTATTGCCTTCGGCTTCGTCTACGTCCATCCCTTGATGGACGGCAACGGGCGCATCCACCGTTACCTGATTCACGATGTACTGGCCAAGGCCGATTTTACGCCACGCGGAATTGTGTTGCCGGTTTCGGCCGTCATCCTGGCCAACCTGGACGAGTACATTGCCACACTGGAGCAGTTCTCGCGGCCGATCACTCAACTGACACATTTCGACCCCGACCAGCCACAGCTCCCGGCCACCGGCAACGACGCCGTCTATTTCCGCTACCCGGAGCTGACGGCCCAGGCAGAATTCCTGTACAAAGCCCTGGAGCGCACGGTCACCCAAGATCTGGAACAGGAGATCGACTACTTGCTCGGTTTCGACCAAGCCAGCAAGACACTGAACAGTCTGCTCGACTGGCCCGCCCACAGCCTGGAGCTGTTTATCCGAGTCGTCCATAAGAACGGTGGAAAACTGTCGGCCAACAAGCGTAAGAGCCATTTTGCCTGGATGCGGGACGACGAAGTTCAGGCAGCCGAGACGCAGGTCGTGGCAGCCTTCAAGAGTATTCAGGACGCAACACCCAACAGGAACACGCATTGAAGGGGAAAATGGTGGGCCGTGCTGGATGAATCGTAACAGCCATAGGGCTGTTACGACCCCTGCGGGGCTTCGCGGCTGCACCGCTCGTTGCAAAACGCTATCGCGTTTTGTCGAAGGGGTTCTTTCCAGACGAACCAGCGACCAATTGGTTAAAAGTCGACCAGTTAATTTCCAAGCGATTGATTTAAATTAACTTTTATCGGTGACGCCCGTTGCCGATCGCACCGAAATGCACAACAAAGCAGGACTGATCCCGGCAAAAGTCCGGCAGTGCGGAACTATTGGATGATGGCCAAATCGGCAATTTGACCAGTGGTTGCATTGTCCGCTTCTCAGTCAAAGCCAGCCCTCAAGGTCCTGCTGACCGATAATCGCCATGATTTCCACGGTTTCTCCCCGGATTTGATAGTAGATGCTGTCAGCCTATAAGATGCCATTACGCCGCGCTTCTTCCTTGGCCTCCGCGAGAATTCCTGCCTGTCCGAGATCGGTGAAACCGCTTTGCTCTGCCCGAACCAATCTCGCACGTATCGCTTCGATCTCCCGAGCTTTGCGGATTAGATCATTCACAACATCGCTTTTGCTCGTGTATTCCTGGCTCTCGACCTGAGCCTTGAGCCACTCCTCATTGGGCGGTGTAAACGAAATGCTTTGCCTAGGCATGGTGCCTCCACCAAGAATGAATATGGTGCAATATTACACCATTAATGCACCGTCATCTACGGAATCAAGATCATCAAGAATGTTCATTAGGTTTTGCCAATTGGAGGCACTGACAAGCCAACCCCCCAAACCGATGAAGAAATCTGGCCCCCGATCTCAGACACCTTACTCGGGCAACGATTTTACTTGCATAAAGTATCGTTTATAAATACTTTACTGCAGTGAAATCTAACAAAGACACGATAACGGCAAAAGACCTGATCGAGAATCTCGTATCGAAAGGGCGCTATAGTTTCGCCTCAGAAGAAGCGCGCGCGGCGTTGAACGTCTCTCCCAACGCCAGCAAGCTGGCTCTCAACAGACTCGCCCGGCAGGGGCGGATAGCATCCCCCGCCCGCGGCTTCTACGTCATCATTCCACCGGAATACCGGTCGTTGGGCTGTTTACCGGCGGAGCAGTTTATACCGGACTTAATGCACAGCAAGGGCCGGACTTACTATGCCGGGCTGCTCACGGCTGCGCAGTACTACGGAGCCGCCCATCAGCGCCCGCAGGAGTTCCAGGTCTTCGTGCAAAAGAACCGGAGACCCATCCGCTGCGGCAAGGTGCGGGTCAAGTTCATTGCCCGGAAAGACATTGACGCCGTACCGGTACGAGAATTCAATACCTCGCGCGGGCAGCTAAGGGTTTCCACGCCAGAAGGGACGGCTATCGACCTGGCCGGATATCCGGAACATGTCGGCGGGCTGGATCAGGTCGCCACCATCCTCTCAGAGCTCGCCGACGAAATCGATGCAGCAGCACTGGCGAAAGCAGCGACAACCGCCCCGATCACCTGGATCCAGCGGCTCGGCTATATACTGGAGCTGGTTGATGCCGAGAATGTCGCTGCGGGTCTGAGAGAATATGTCAACCAACACGCGCGCGAGTACACCATGCTCATTCCGAGCAGTAGCAACGATGGAGGACCACGCTTGCGGAATTGGAAGCTTGTCGTTAATGCGGAGCTGGAGCCGGATATATGATCCCACGGGATTACATCCCGGAGTGGCGAAGACTTGTTGGACGTGTGTGCGGATACGGAGCCAATCATCAACAAGTCTCGAGTCTCACCGCGATGATCAGTCTCTACACGTACACCGCTGTTTGACATGGGGGCCCAACGAGTAATATGAGTTTCTTTGACCTGGGCATCCTTCCTTCAGGACATCTGCACTGCTTCCCGGCAGAAGTAGATGGTACGACAGGCAACCCGGTTAACGGTGCTATCGGCAAGGCATTTTCGCGTAGCGCGGGCGAGGGTTTGTTCACTCTTGCGGGTAGAAAAAGTGGCACCGAACTCTCCTCCTCTTTGCAATATTGGCGCACCTTTGCCTGCAGCTATCTACGTGAACGCTGCCACCTAACGCAGGCAACTCCAGAGCAGCCTGATCCTATCGAGCCGCTCACAGCTACCGAGACCCTGCCACTACTCTTGAGTGCGCCTCCGATGCGCGGGGCCGAGTATCTCTCTGCCGCGGTACTGCAGGACATCTGGTCCATACTTGATACTTGGGTATGCCTGCAGATACGAGTCACCGGTGGGCTGGATGCTCTGCTAGCCGAGAGAGCGCCGCAGTGGCATCAAGTGGGCCGTGTCTGTTTCCATCTGGCGGAAAATAAGGCTGACCCGGACTTTCCCTTCGCCTTCATGGCAACCTATGCCCCCGAACTGTCAGAAAAGGGGCGTATTCGTCATCAACCACTCAGCCGTGCTTTACAGGAATATGCCGGTGCGAGAGATAAGCAGGCCCTGCTTCGCTTGCTGTCACCCGTTCAACTGGCCGCGGAATCCAGTGCTGTGATTAAAGATCTGGTGGATACCGGCGACATCTATCACCCCCTGGCCTGGTCACCTGCTGAGGCCTACGAATTTCTTAAGGACGCACCACAATACGAGCAGTGCGGCGTGGTGGTCCGGCTGCCGGACTGGTGGAAAAAGCGGAACCGACCGCGAGCCCACGTTACCATTGGTGAAAAAAAGCAGCAGAATTTCACGGCCAACTCTCTGCTGGATTTTAAACTGCATATTGCTCTGGGTGGTGAGTTGCTCAGCAAGACCGAATTGCAAAAACTGATGGCGGAGGGTGATGGCCTTACTTTAGTGAAGGGACAGTGGGTTGAGGTAGATCAGGCGAAACTGCAGGAAGCCCTGACGCACTGGGAAAAAGTGGAGGCGGAGTCGGCGGGTGGCAGAGTCACATTTGCGGAGGGGATGCGCTTGCTGGCAGGCGCACCCGCCGATCTGCGAGCGGATGACACAGGGGAGTGTAGAGAGTGGTCTTTTGTGCAGCCGGGCAAATGGTTGGCTACGCTGCTGGACGAACTGCGCACACCCGAGCAGTTGAAAGCTGCCGATCCTGGTAAAGCACTCAAAGCGACCCTGCGGCCTTATCAACAGGAAGGCGTGAACTGGTTGTGGTTGCTCTCTCAGCTGGGTTTGGGCGCTTGTCTGGCAGACGATATGGGCTTGGGTAAGACTATGCAGGTTATTTCTGTACTGTTGATCTTGAAAAAGAAGCTGCCTGACAGGCCCTCACTATTAGTGCTTCCGGCTTCGCTGATTGGCAACTGGAAAACAGAACTTGAGCGGTATGCCCCTACGCTGCGCAGTCTGTATTTTCACAGTTCCCAGTTGGACAAGAATGCCATGGATGCCGTTGAGAACAACATTGCCGGCCTGAAGAATGTCGATATCGTTGTAACCACCTATGGCACATTGATGCGCCAGAAATGGCTGCAAGAGCAGGAGTGGCAGCTGTTGGTACTGGACGAGGCCCATGCCATCAAGAATCCAGCCGCCAGACAGAGCAAAGCGGTCAAGAATCTCAAGGCCAAATCTCGAATTGCACTGACCGGCACGCCGGTGGAGAATCGACTGACGGACCTGTGGTCACTGTTCGTCTTTTTGAATCCCGGCCTGCTTGGCTCAGCCACACGATTCAATGGGTTTGTGAAATCCCTGTCTGAACGGGATAGTGACCAATATGCACCGTTACGCAATCTGGTAGCTCCCTATATACTGCGGCGTCTGAAGACTGACCGGTCAATCATCAGTGACTTGCCGGTAAAAACTGAAATGCCCGCCTACTGTGGGCTGAGCAAATTACAGGCGGCGCAATATCAGCAGGCGGTTAATCAGATGGCGAAAGCTATCGAGCTTCTTGAAGGTATAAAGCGTCGCGGCCTGGTGCTCTCCTACTTGTTGCGCTTCAAGCAAATCTGTAATCACCCGTCACAACTGTTCGGGGACGATGAGTACGATCCAACGAAGAGCGGTAAATTTCAGCGCCTGGCAGAACTGTGTGAAGAGATCGCCTCACGGCAGGAGAAGTTGCTGGTGTTTACTCAATTTCGTGAAATGACTACTCCTTTGGCAAACTTTCTGGCACAGCAGTTTGGTCGGTCTGGCCTTGTGCTGCACGGCGGCACGGCCGTGAAGCAGAGACAAAAACTGATTGAACGCTTCCAGGAAGAGCAGGGGCCTCCCTTCTTTGTGCTCTCTCTCAAAGCCGGAGGCACTGGTCTCAACCTGACACAGGCATCCCACGTTATCCATTTTGATCGCTGGTGGAACCCGGCAGTGGAAAACCAGGCCACAGACCGCGCCTTTCGCATCGGACAGAAAAAAAACGTACTCGTCCACAAGTTCATCTGCCAGGGAACTATAGAAGAGAAGATAGACGCCTTGATTAACGAGAAGACGGCCCTCGCCAATGACCTGCTAAAGGGCGGCGCCGACAATTTGATAACGGAATTGGATGATAAGGCACTGCTTGCTCTGGTATCACTCGATATAGAGAGGGCGCAGGTCTGAAAGGTAAAATCACATGAGTTATGGCGAATGGGCTCCCTACGTACCGGTGGCAAAACGGCGCGCCAGGGCAGCCAGAGAGATTAGTAAACTATTAAAGAAGGGCACGAAGATTGAACCTATCGAGGTTCAGGGGCGGAAGATCTCCCGTACATTCTGGGGCGAAGCCTGGTGTAGTCACCTGGAGAAATTCAGTGACTATGAAAACCGCCTACCCAGGGGAAGGACCTACATTCGCAACGGTTCGGTTTGCCACCTGTCCATCGCCAAGGGCAAAGTCGAGGCCATGGTCAGCGGCTCCGATCTTTATAGAGTCACGATCAATGTCAGCCCAATATCGGCAAGGAAATGGAAGATCCTCCGTAGCCAGTGCACTGGCCAGATAGG
Source organism: Haliea sp. (assembly GCA_041746975.1). Taxonomy (GTDB): domain Bacteria; phylum Pseudomonadota; class Gammaproteobacteria; order Pseudomonadales; family Halieaceae; genus Haliea. The sequence continues at coordinate 7,074 of JBGTGB010000156.1, forward strand.
TTCCATGCTGGAATTATTGCGGGGGCGATTTTCCGATCACATCATGCGGATAGTGACCGATCAAGATCAGGGACTATTCCCCAAGCCCGACGAGATAAAGCTCGCCTGCGACTGCCCAGACTGGGCCGGGATGTGTAAACACGTCGCCGCCGTCCTGTATGGTGTTGGCGTCAGGCTCGATTGTCAGCCGGAACTGCTTTTTCTATTGCGGGATGTTGATTATGAAGAACTGATTACCGCAGAGTTGGATATCCAATCGGCAACAGCCAGAGAAGGAAAACGACGCCGTTTGGCACGGACCGATCTTGCCGATGTTTTTGGGTTAGACATGGGCGAGCCGGTAACACTCGACAGTGAAAACAGTGCTATTAGAAAAATGGCAGTCAAGAAGAGAACAAAAACGTTTTCGCCGACTGCCGCGATGGTCACCAGGCTACGCAAGAAATTTGGGATGAACACATCGCAGTTTGCAAAGTTAGTTGGTGTCAGCCCGCCTACCGTAAACAGCTGGGAAAACGGCCGTGGTAAGCTCAAACTCCATCAACGCTCGCTAGAAGCACTTGGCCGTGTCGCTGAATATACGCCGGAACAAGCTGCGAACACGTTAAGTAGGGACCGATAGAGGCCCAGCTGGCCTCGGCGTAAGAAACGCCAATACAGAAAGAATTCAAGCTGCGATGGGTTTGGCTTTCAACTTGCCACTTTTCACGGCAACCAATCCCTCCGCGGTCACCTGCCGGGTCGGTGTCCATTGCGCCAACTCGGACTTGTATCTGGCCAGTGTGTGATTGGCTTGCATCGCCATCCAACTCTCGGCCGAGCGCCCCAGCACTTTGCTCAGCTTCACAGCCAGGACCGGAGACAAGTCGATCTTTTCATGCACCAAACGGCTCAAGGTGGACTCTGACACTTCCAATGCATCAGCCAATTCGGTGGCCTTGAGGCCCAGCTCATCTACATAGTTCCGTTTGATGAACCCGCCCGGGTGTACAGTGATTTTAGCCATCAGTGATAATCCTCATAATCCACGACATACGCATTGCCGTTCTCAAACTCGAAGGTCATTCGCCAGTTTGCGCTGACCCAGATAGCGTGCCGCCCTTTTTCCTTTCCCTTCAAGGCGTGTAGGTGCCACCCCGGCAGATCCATATCCGCAATGTCCGTGGCGGAATCCAGCGCAGCCAACTGGTCGCGCAGCTTGCCTTCATACTCGGAATTGACGCCTCGGCTATCGTTGCCACCGCTGTTGAAGAATTTCTTCAGCCCTTTGTGCCTGATGCTTTTGATCAATTCCCACTTTCCTTATGACTGCGCAAGTAGTGTATCGATATATTGCACGTTGTGCAATATGCAAGTGTACACCCGATTGTTCGAATATGGGTACCCGACAAGTTACTCTGCAAGACTACAGAAAACTACCACGAAAGTTTCGACAAGTTAATCTGTAGAGGGCGGCCGCGTAAGCGCACGACTGATGATGATGCTTGGCGCCGTCGTTGTGCAGCGTCTCGATCTCGAGTATTTGGGCTCACCGGCGCAGCTGACGCTTCCGATATAGCGCTGCGTCGGCGCCCGACAGGGAGGCCGCCGGGCCTTCGGGTTCGGTGGTGTCTTCTCAAGCTGGGCGAGGATCCTGTCGAAGACGTCGGAGTCCTGAATGCACGTGATAATCCGCACCACCCGGCCGCCAAGCAGAGCAGATCTCGACAAGGTTCCGTGACGAATTCCCCATACTTCCGCCAGTTCGCTATAGTCTGGGATGACGTCAAGGCGCAACGCAATACACTAAAGTGTCTGACGTCAATTACTTTGGCCGGTCGGTGAGTGTTTCTAATCTGAATCTACTTCTCCTTTCTCCGAGCGCTTTGGGCGCGTTTCCGATAGCTCTCGCCAGTCAGTTCTATGATGTCAGCGTGATGGACCAGCCGGTCGACAGCGGCCACGGCCATCATGTTGTCCGGGAAAATACTGTCCCTGCTTGGCCGTCTGTAGCTCCTGAACCAGATTAGATGCTGGGTAGTAGCGAACCCACAGCCCCTGGTCGATCAGGGCATGGCCGACGGCGGCGGCGATGTGGCTCTTGCCCAGACCGGAGGCACCGAACAGCAGCAGGTTGGCGGCCTGATCGATCCAGGTGTGGTCGTTAGCCAGGGTGTTCAGTCGCTGGCGCTGGGATGACTCGAGGTTAGAATCGCTCATGCCCCGATCTGCTCCATAATTTAGTTCAATGCCTTGAGCTCGTTATCGAAGACATCCTTGGTGAATATGAGCGGGAGGATGTAATCCTTGTACTTCGGCGCGTCCTTGGCCCCCTGGATGGAGCAGGCGGCGTCCTATATCCAGGATTCCAGGGACTTGTTTTTCTCGGTTTTTACTTTTGCCATGCAGTGTTAAGACTCAACAACCACAATGAATGGATATCGATTATCGATGTAAATATGTACCGGCGCCGTTGCCCGGTAGACAATTGATACTAAAGGGGAAAATGGTGGGCCGTGCTGGATGAATCGTAAAAGCCCAAGGGCTGTTACGACCCCTGCGGGGCTTCGCGGCTGCGCCGCTCGTTGCAAATTGCTGGCGCAATTTGTCGAAGGGGTCCTCTCCAGACGAACCAGCGACCAATTAGATTTGGACTACATGTCCGCCGCCGAGAAGGCGATCCGTCACCGCATCAGACCCCTCACCAAACAGTGTTCGATCATCAGGGTTCAGGATGCTTCCGGAGTTCCGCGGCAACCGCCTCGGCCGCCCTGACCAGGTCTGTCACAAGCCTTTCATCCACATTCAGATCTCCCTCATACTCCCCGAGATTGCGAGTATCGTGCGCCTTCGCCAACACCCGCCAAGTTATCGAGTGGGGAGCTCACTTTCCCCACCTATAATCCATATCTTGGGTTGTGCAAGCACACGTGTGACAAATGCATTTTTGGTACTGATACGCTTGCACAACTCCTCCCGCGGGTAGAGGGATGGCTGTATCGCTCGTCCCATACCGACGGATGCCTTCTCCAGGCCCGGAAATACGTCGGCGTAGGTAAGGCTCTCACTGACAATCATCAGGTCAACATCACTGGAGGCGGTGTCCTCGCCTTTCGCCACAGATCCGAACACGAATGCCAGCTTTTGGGAGCCGATTCGCGTCACCGTAACGAGGCCACTGCGAACTAGCCGTGACAATTCCCGTTGCACCGCGCCAGAGCCGCCGCCGGACTTCTTGATGATCTCATTCGTGTAGAAGCTCTGCCCGGGCTGTCCGAATAGCAAGCCAAGGACATTCTGTTGCGTCCTGGAAAAGAGTGCATCGGCCATGGTCAGCGACTGCATGTGCTTCGACTTGTCTAGTTTCATACCCATATTAGGCATGACAGTGCTCAATATGGGCATTTTCAAGGACGAGTTCACGGTTGAGATAAATACCAGCCGGGGTTGGCGAAATTATCGGCTTGAACTATGGGACGCAATCGAAGCTCCGGGCTGCGGAAGCGAGGTGGGATCTGGCATATCGACAAGCAGGTCCTCGGCCATCGCATTCACCAAAGCACTGGAACGAGCGAACTCAAAACGGCGGCGCTGATGTTGGCCCGCCGGGTTGAGGAGATCAGGCTGTTGATTTGCACTTAAAGCTGACCCGGGGGCCGGGGCGCGGTCGCGCAGACGGCAAGCAACACGACACTGGCCACGAAGGCGCAGAAGACCATCGTTCTGGCGCTTCGGGATGCCTCTGGTGAGCAAGAATCAATTGCCATGCTTCTTCAATCCTTCACTCTGTGCCAACCGATCGCCAAACCATTTTCGACTTCCATGCCGACGCCGACGGCGGCAGTCTTTCCTTCGATGAGCCAGGTCGCCTTGTAGATATCTCCGGTCCGGGCGATAACCAGATCGTATTCGTCCGAAAAATCTCCGTTCTCGAAGAAATATCGTACGTGATATTCACCGGCAAAACCGTCTCTGGGCCTGCCCGTGGCGATCCCCGGCCCGCGATGTGGCTACGCCACCACGCTGGTGGATCTCAAGCGCAACATAGGGGCATCTGGGACGCGGGCCACCTTATACGCGCGCTGGCTACCGCTGCGTCGCTATGTAGTCGATAAACTTCTGCACATTCAGGGAGCCGAGGCCAGTCGCAATATCGTAGCCGGCGCCTGCCGGGTACGCTCCTGCACCGGCGTAACCCCGCACGACGTCATTGAGAACGGTGGAATTGGTGGGACCTCCATTGGTGGACATGAGGTTGTAGAGGCGGCTCTGGAGCGAATCGACAGCGCTGGTGCTGGAAGATAACATCGGCTTGCTCTGGGCTTTTCTGGTCTGGTTGGCAATGGCTACAACGCCCGCGAAGAACGCCGACGATACCGTGTTGCCGCCGACCAGGACCCACCCGCCGTATATTGATATATAGATATGGGCACCGTACTTGGGATCAGCGTTGAAGGCCACGTCGGGAACGGACCGGTACATCGTCGTGTTGGCTGCCTGGACGGATGGGATCGCCTGAAACGCGGGCATCGGTTCCCGCGTGGACATGCCAGCCCCTGATCCGGCCCACGCCGTCTCGACAAAGGGTGCAACCGAACTCAGCGTCGTGCCACCCACCGCGATGACGCCCGAATAGGTCGCCGGAAAGCTCGGCCTCATGTCACTGCCCGATGGTGCGATCCATACTATATTAGTATTTAAAAACAGGTATGTTTTGCTGTCTTGCGTGCTGAACTCATCGGCGCCGAACGGCAATAAGACGACATTTACCCCCAAATTTACGGCGGTTTGTATGGCCGTATAGATATCGTTGTAGCCTACTGATTTGGCCTCGATGACGTAGACGGTCGCCCCTGGACTCACGGTGTTTACCATCTGAACGGCGGTGTTGGTGTTCAAGGCCATTTCGCTGTTGGTAACGACCCCAGCCTGATTGATAATGTTCAGGTTGATTGGCTTTACCCCAAATTGCTGAGCCCACTTATTGAGATCTGTCTGCAGGTTCGAATAGTGGTAAACCGTGATGATGGCCACTTTGATCCCATAGCCCGCGGGCTTGTTGTTCGCCCCAGTAGCCGGCACGTTATAGGCCTCCAGAAGCTGCTGAGGCGTCCACCCTCGGGACAGATCCAGACCAGACGTGACCCCGTCGGTCGAGTTCGTCGTGGAGGTCCCGTAGCCCGCGAGCTTTTTGCCCGAATGAGTCTGTTGAGTATCCGCACTGGCCGAGGTCATTACATCCTCGGACAGCTCATAGCCATCAGCCAACACGTGAGCGTGTCGGTAGTCGTCGGCGGCAGAAGCATTCTGCCCGACATCCGGGGCCGGATCCTGCCAGGCGTCCGGAGACCCGCATCCCTGCAACCCCGCGGCTACGAGCCAGACAGCCACGCACACACTGCGCCGCACCCAAGTTGTACGCTCGTTCATTGTTAGTTACCTTTTTGGAACCAAGTGGCGTGAAACCAGATCGCATTAGTACGGGGCCGCTTCCGGAATTGCAAGGACGGGTTGTTGATTTGCACTTAAAGTAGCGAACCCTGTCTCACCCCGCGCCAGCTACGTCCAACTCGCCGATCCCCTGCTGCAATTGGCCCTGCCGCATGGTGAGCGCGACAAGCGCTTCGGCGTCCAGAACAACCTGCCCGGCCACCGGCAATGACGCCGTCCATTGCCGCTACCCGGACCTGACGGCCCAGGCCGAATTCCTGTACAAAGCCCTGGAGCGCACGGTCACCCAAGACCTGGAACAGGAGATAGACAACCATCCTCAGCCGACAAGCACCCGCGCCACGCCGAGCGCGACAGCCAACAGCACTATTGCGGCGATGATGCCGGCCCGGCGGGCATAGATGTGTTGCATCGCAAATCTCCTCAGACCAGCTCAAAGCGCTCGGAAATCAGTCGGTTCGCAGCGACGCCTCTCGCTCGAAGGGCGGGCTCGACCGAATCCATCATCGGTGGCGGGCCACAGACGAAGTAATCAATGTCGTCGGCGTCGGGCGGCAGAACCTTCTCCAGCATGGCCTCGTCCACGTAGCCGGTTTCGCCGTGCCATCCAGGCGGCGGGTCGACAAGGACATGCACGATCTGCAGCGACATCCGCTGCGCGAGTGAATCGATTTCGTCGCGGAAAATGATCTCGCTTTCCTTGTTGTTAGCGTCCACCAGCCACATCGGCTGGTCACAGCCCCGGTCGAGGCAGGTTCGTAGCATGCTGATCATCGGTGTGACCCCGATGCCGCCGGCGATGAACACGGCGCGGCGCCCGGAAGAGGCATCGATCGAAAAGGTGCCATAGGGGCCTTCGAGCCAGGCTTGTGTGCCACAGGCCACATCGGCGACCGAACGACTGAAGTCACCCAGCGGTTTGATGGCAAGCTCGATCCTGTCCGGTTCCGTCGCCGGCGAGGTCATCGAAAACGGATGCTGTTGCAGGGTGAACGGCGTCTCCCCGACGGTCAACCACACGAATTGCCCGGGGAGAAACTGCATTCCCGCGTGGCCGTCAGCCTGCAATGCCAGCCGGGTGACGTCGCCGGCGCGTGGTTCGACGGCGGTCACTTTCCAGGGCCGCTGGCTCATCCGCCAGGGCCTTATCAGCCGCGTCTCGAGGAGCAGCAGCAGCGGCACGCCGATGAGCCCGCCCAGCAGGGCCTTGGTGAGCCAGCCCCCTGTGTAGTGGTCGGCCATGAGTGCATGGCCGAGGCCGCCGGTAACGACCAGCAGCGCCAGCGCGGCGTGAATCGCGCGCCACCATTCATATTGCAGCCCGAAACGCTCGCGCCAGAGTGAGGTCAGGATCAGCGCCGTGCTTGCCAGCAACACCAGGTACAGGCTGATCGCGCGAAGCCAGCCCTCTCGTGGGTCCAGGAATGCGAGGTACTCCGGATTGCCGAGAAGCATGCACAGCGGATGGGCCAGCACCAGCAGCCAGCCGAAGATGCCGACCTGGCGATGGTACTGGAGGACATTATCCAGCCCCAGTTTACCGGCGAACCAGCGATGCCGACCGGAGATCACGAGCTGCATTGCGAGCACGCCCAGTCCGAGCAGCCCAAGCATGGCCCCCGATTCAACCAGCAGGTTGCGCGGCTCCGGCCGATGCCCGAGCACGACGATCAGCATCGGCGTGAGTACCAGCGCCGTGTAAACCATGATCCAGCCAACGCTGTGGGCAATGATCTTGACTGTTCCTCTCCATCGTGTGGGGCTCGGCACTCTCATTATGACAGCCGATTCAGGTTCCAGAAGATAGTGATGGGCCGGAAACCACTAGAATTACGCCGCACCCTTCAACAAACGGATGATCATGGGCGACGTAATTCGCGGTCTGCTGGTGCTCCTGGTCATGCTGGGCGCCGTCCTGTTTGCCGTCGCGATGCCGCCCGCCGTGGTGCCGTCCAGCGCCCCCGAAGTATAGGAAGTATAAACCACCCTTTCATTGAACAACCACCCCGCCCACCCGAACCAACCCGCCCATTTCGCCGCCAGACGTATTCACCTTTTTCCTTCAGGTGATTCAGGACCTTCTGGATCACCACCGGGTCTGCGATGCAGGCGATCACCTTCACGGCGCCGCCGCATCCCCGCTCAGGTAGCTGTTCTCCATATCCCGTTCCAGTAGGTCTTGCCGCTCCAGAAAGCGGCCGACCCGATGGGCGATGGTGTGCGCCAGTTGGGTATGTTTGGCGCGATAGCCTAAACGTCTCAATGCAGCCAGGCATAACGCGTGAGCCGCGTTATACCCGAGATCAAACCGGCTTTCCAAGGACAGGGTGGTAATTGCGGCATCGTGCAAGCGGGCGAGCCCGGATTTTTTCAGGCCGTTAAACTCATTGGGATCAGGGGGCTCCGCTGCAAGCGATCCGCCCGCGCCCGCCAGATTATCCAGTGGGTAGAGGGATGGCTGTATCGCTCGTCCCATACCGACGGATGCCTTCTCCAGGCCCGGAAATACGTCGGCGTAGGTGAGGCTCTCACTGATAATCATCAGGTCAATGTCACTGGAGGCGGTGTCCTCGCCTTTCGCCACAGATCCGAACCCGAATGCCAGCTTTTGGGAGCCGATTCGCGTCACCGTAACGAGGCCACTGCGAACTAGCCGTGACAATTCCCGTTGCACGGCGCCAGAGCCGCCGCCGGACTTCTTGATGATCTCATTCGTGTAGAAGCTCTGCCCGGGCTGTCCGAATAGCAAGCCAAGGACGTTCTGGTTGACCCCGCTCAGCGTATTGCCTTGGACTGACCTCCGTCCACAATCAGCGCCGCGCCATTGACCCACCCGGCCCGCGGAGATACCAGCCACACCGCGGCATCGGCCACTTCCTTGGGTGTGCCGAGCCGCCCCGACGGCACGCTCTGGCGGACCATCTCGTAGATTTCGGGTTGGTGTTCGCGCATCATCTCCCAACCGCCGCCGGGAAACTCGGTCGAGCCGGGGAGCAGAGCATTCGCCCTGATGCCATGCGATCCCTCGACCACCGCCAGCTTCTTGGCGAAGGCATTCAAGGCCGACTTGGCGGCGGTGTAGCCGAAGTCCGGCATCGGTGCGGCCTCGATCGCCGAGACGGAGGACACGAGGAGTATTGAGCCCCCGCGCGCGGCGCGCATCATCGGCAACACGCCTTCAACCAGCCGGACGGCACCCATAACGTCAACGTTCAAGCTCGCATCCCAGCTCGCCCGGGCTCCCGTCACTGCCAATGCCGAAGCATTGCTGATCACAATATCGATCTGGCCGAAGCGTTCGCGGGCTTTCTCCACAAGCGCTTCCACACTCGCGTCATCTCCGACGTCTGTCGGCACCGCCAGCACCTCGGCGCCTGTGGCTTCCAGAGCGCGCTGGGTCTCCTCGAGCGCTTCTATCCCGCGGGCGGCGATGACCAGCCGCGCACCTTCGGCGGCCAGTTCTTCGGCAATCGCTCGCCCGATGCCTCGACTCGCACCTGTCACCAGCGCGACCTTTCCTGCAAGTTCAAGATCCATGACTGCTACTCCATTTTTATTGTCACTTCGGCTCGATGATCAGCAAGACGCAGGTCGTCGTGCAGCGTTCCCGGCGAATCGCTCCTGGTATACAGGACGAAGCCGATATCCGATGGCTCCGAAGCACTGGCAATAGACGAGATGCTCGATTCAAGCAAAGCTAGTGGAAGAAAAACAGCAATAACGATCGATCTGATCATGACTCATTCTCCTTTTGGTATCCGATCATCCGAGTTTTCTCTTGAATGGTGAAATCAATCCTGCAGCTCGAGCTTCACCAGTGCGTCGCCCAGGCCGCTCAGGTAGATCGGGCCCGCTTCGGTGGTCAGGATCATGCCGGTGATCAATCCCGGGAGCGGCGACCACATGTTCGGGCCGAACAGTTCCAGGCGCGATTCACCGGCCTCGGTCCGGCGCTGCCACTCGACCATGAGTTGGTCGTGCTCGGTGGTTTGCGGGTGGAAGGCCGTGGACCAGCCGCCGGAGTCGGGGTCGACGACCAGCAGCGCGTTGGCGAGCGGCGAGGCGACCCAGAGGCGTCCCGAAGCGTCGAGTTCGATGTTGTCCGGGGTCGGCAGCTCGGCCACCACACGGCCTTCGGACAAGCTGCCGTCGGCCACCGATAGACCGTAGCCTACGATCCGGTTGGCCATGGTCTCGGCGACATAGATCTGGCCGCGCGCCTCGTCGATCGCCACGCCGTTGCCGAAGGTCAACCCGGACAGCTTGAGTTCGGCCACCGATGCGGTGGTGCCGTCCGCCGGCGGCGGCAGCCGGAACAGCGCGCCATCCAGCGAGCGCGTCTCGAGCGCGGCAAACATCCGCGCTTCAGAGTCGG
>JBGTGB010000157.1:0-4357 GCA_041746975.1 Haliea sp.
GGCGGGGGTGGTGGCGGGTCCGCGGGGTGAGGCCTCGCTTGCGCGGGCCGCAGGGGCTCGTTCAAGGCAAACACCAGCTCCCCGTGGCTGTGCAGGGGCGGCGACTGCAGCAGAATGACGCCTTTCTCGGCCAGGCTGCGGCTGATGCGCTGCAGGTCGGCGGAAGTCCAGAAAGGCAGCTGGCGCAACAGGAGGTCACGCTCCACGGCGAGCCAGGCAAAGCCATCGCTGTGCCGGGGCTGGCGGTGAGCAAACAGGGCACCGAGCTGCTGCAGGAGAATCGCTTCCTCCAGGCCTATCGTCTCCGCCAGCTTGGGTGAGAACACCAGCGGCTGTTCGGGAACGATGGAGGCGTCTGACATGGGCAATCCGGTAGTGTTGGGCAAGCTCATCCTCTAGGATACCGAGCTCACCCGGCAACCGATAGCCGGACTCCGCATTTTTTCCCCGGCAACGGGAACAGCAAGAGGAGCAGGGCAGAACATGGCCAAGAGCAAAACCGCGTTCGTGTGCAATGACTGCGGCTCCGACTACGCCAAGTGGCAGGGTCAGTGCAACGACTGCGGGGCCTGGAACACCCTGTCGGAGGTGAGGCTGGGCCCGGCCTCGGGGGGCTCCCGCAGCACTGCACCGGGTCGCGCCGGAGGCAGCCGCGGCGGGTACACGGGTACCCTGGCGGAAGCGCGCTTGCTGGCCGACATTGACCTCGAGGATCTGCCGCGCTTTTCCAGCGGCGTCGGGGAGTTCGATAGGGTTCTGGGCGGAGGCCTGGTCCCGGGCTCAACCATCCTGGTAGGGGGGAACCCCGGGGCCGGCAAGAGCACCCTGCTGCTGCAGACCATGTGCCACCTGGCTGCAAGCATGGAAGCGCTGTATATCACCGGCGAGGAATCCCTGCAGCAGGTGGCGATGCGCGCCCGGCGCCTGGGGCTGGCCACGGACCGGTTACGGCTGATGGCGGAGACCAATGTGGAAGCCATCATCGCCGCTGCCGGCAAGTACCGACCGCGGGTGCTGGTGGTGGATTCCATCCAGGTCGTGCATTCGGACGACCTCAACTCCGCCCCCGGCAGTGTCTCCCAGGTGCGGGAGTGCGCTGCCTTCCTGACCCGCTTTGCCAAGCAGACCGGCACGGTAGTGTTCCTGGTCGGCCACGTCACCAAGGATGGCTCCCTGGCGGGGCCGAAGGTGCTGGAACACATGATTGACTGTTCCATCCTGCTTGAGGGCGACCACGACTCCCGTTTCCGCACTCTGCGGGGGCAGAAGAATCGCTTTGGTGCGGTCAACGAGCTGGGAGTCTTCGCCATGACCGAGCAGGGCCTGCGCGAGGTGCGCAACCCCTCCGCGATTTTCCTCGACCGCAGCAGCGAGCCTGCCTCCGGCAGCGCGGTAATGGTGGTCTGGGAGGGCACCCGGCCACTGCTGGTGGAAATCCAGGCGCTGGTGGATGTAAGCGCCCTGGGCAATCCGCGGCGGGTGGCGGTGGGCCTGGAACAGAACCGGCTGGCCATGCTGCTGGCGGTGCTGCACCGCCACGGCGGTCTGCAGGTCGGTGACCAGGACGTCTTTGCGAACGTGGTGGGCGGGGTCAAGGTGCTGGAGACCAGCGCCGACCTCGCCCTGCTGCTGGCCATCGTCTCCAGCTTTCGCGATCGGCAGCTGCCCCGGGACATGGTTATTTTCGGCGAGGTGGGACTGTCGGGGGAAATTCGGCCGGTTCCCAGCGGTCAGGAGCGTCTGGCGGAGGCCGCCAAACATGGCTTCAGCCGCGCAATCGTGCCCCGCGCCAACGCGCCGCGCGGCGCCATCAAGGGCATGCAGGTGCTCGCCGTGTCCAGGCTGTCGGAGGCGCTGGCCGCGGTTGAATAAGCCCGCGCTGATGCGAACCGCGTCACAAGAAAAATTTGGGCAATACAGGATTCGGCGTCTATAGTAATGACAGCGAGCTGAGCGAGGCTCGCCGGTGGTCATAATAAGCTAGGGAAGGGTCTGCTCTTGGGGGAGAGGTATCACATCGCAGTTTTGGGTGCGGGACCGGCGGGTCTGAGTGCCGCGGGCAGGGCCGCGGAGTATGACCGCGAGGCCGGGGTCGCCAACCCGAGTTATGTACTCCTGGAAGGGTTTTCCATCTTCGCGAAGACCATCCAGAAGTACCAGAAGGGCAAGCACGTCATGGACGAGCCAGGGTTTCTCGCCCTGCGCAGCCCGGTACCCTTTGTCGCCGGCAAGCGGGAAGAGATTCTCGGTGCCTGGCAGGACAGCATCAACAGCGGCCTGAATATCCGTTATGACAGCGAAGTAACCGGCATCAGCGGCAGCCGCGGCGAGTTTGTGCTGAAGCTTTCGTCCGGGGAGGAAATCGAAGCCGAGCACGTGGTGCTGTCCATCGGTACCCAGGGCAACCCCCGCAGCCTGGGGGTAAAAGGTGACGGCGAATCGGATTTCGTCCGCTATACCCTTGATGACCCCGAGGACTTCAAGAAAGAGACCATCGTGGTGGTCGGCGCCGGTGACGCCGCGATTGAAAACGCGATTGCCCTGTCCGATTACAACACCGTCCATATCGTCAACCGGCGCAATGAATTCAGCCGCGCCAAGGACGGCAACCTGAATGCCGTGCTGGCGGCGATCAACGACAAGAGCAAACCCTTTCACTGCCACTACGAAGCCGGCGTCGCTGGCCTGGAATTGCCCGCCAGCCCGGGCGAAATGGGCGCCATCATCCTCAATACCCCCGCCGGCGAACAGCGCCTGCCCTGTCATCGCATTATTGCCCGGCTCGGCACCATTCCCCCGCGCAGCTTTGTCGAGTCCTGCGGTATCGAGATCAGCAGTCCCAGCGCCGAGGCGGTGCCGGATGTGGACCGCCACTACCAGAGCAATGTACCCGGCCTCTACGTCATCGGCGCCCTTGGAGGGTACCCACTGATCAAGCAGGCCATGAACCAGGGCTACGACGTCATCGAGTTCATTCACGGCAAGAACACCAAGCCCGCGGACTATCCGCTGCTGCAGGACCAGTTCTCCGGCCTGCCCTATGTGATGGATGCGGAGGATGTACTGGAGCTGTATCAGCAGCGCATCCCCATGTTCCGGCGCATGAACCCTCTGGCCTTCCGTGAGCTGATTATCGAGAGCCGGATCCTGGTGAGCCTGCCGCCTGCCGATCTCGCCCACGCGGAGCAGAAGGGCGAGCGCTCCACTGTATTCATCCCGGCGGGGGAGCCGGTCTATCGCAACGGCGAGTTCAGCACCACTTTCTATACTCTCGTGGAGGGGGAAGTGAAGCTGCAGCTGGAGCAGGACGGCCCCTTGCATACGCTGAAGCCGGGCCAGTTCTTCGGTGAGATGAGTCTGATCTCCGGGCGCCCGCGGCAGGGCGACGCCGTGGTGAGCGAGGACGCGATCCTGATCGAGACGCCGCGGCGGATCATGGTCAAGCTGATGAACTCCAACGAGGAGGTGCGCAAGGGTATCGATCGCATCTTCATTGTCCGTGCACTGCAGGCTGCTTTCCGCCCCAACCTGCCCCTGGCTGAGCTGTCCACGATTGCCGGCCAGGTAGAGACCTGCCGCTTCAATGCCGGCCAGGCCCTGTTTACCGAGGGTGAGGAAGGCGATTGCCTGCACCTGATCCGCAGTGGCACGGTGGTGCTGTCCCGGGGCAGTGCGAACATGGTGGTGGCGCAGCACCACTCCGGCGACCTGGTGGGCCAGATGGCGCTGATGGGTGCCCCCCTGCGGCGGGATACCGCGGTCGCCGCGGTGCGCACGGAAACCATCAAGGTCAAGCGCGCGGAATTCCTGGCCCTGGTCAACAGTCAGCCGGAGCACGTCGCTACTTTACAGGGGCGCTTGAGCTCGCTGCTGGAGAAGACCAACGCTATGGCCTCCCAGCCCGAGGCGGCGCGCTCCATCGGCTTCCTCATGGAGCAGGGGCTGGGTGAAGCGACCAACGCCCTGGTTATCGACGAATCTCTCTGTGTGGGCTGCGACAACTGCGAGCGCGCCTGCGCGGAAACCCATGGCGGCCTGTCGCGGTTGAACCGCGCCGCTGGCCCTTCCTTCGCCAACCTGCATGTGCCGATATCCTGCCGCCACTGCGAGTTGCCGCATTGCATGAAAGACTGCCCGCCGGACGCGATCCGGCGCTCCGCCAATGGCGAGGTGTTCATCACCGAGAACTGCATCGGCTGTGGGAACTGTGAGACCAATTGCCCCTACGACGCCATCAAGCTGAGCTACGCTGCCCCGCCCAAGCCCGGGCTGCTGTCCTGGCTGCTGTTTGGCCGCGGCTCCGGCCCCGGCCAGCCGCAGACTTTTACCCCTGCTGCCGCTGACAAGGAACGCGGCA
>JBGTGB010000158.1:0-19860 GCA_041746975.1 Haliea sp.
GGCGTCCTCAGCTTCCAGGGCACGCATGCCCCTGTAAGGGGCCCGGCCCGGGTCGTCGGCCGGCGGCCACTCGAAAAAGCGCGGGTCCAAACCTGCACGCACCAGGCCGGCTCGCAGGCGCTTCAGGCCCGTGGCCGAGAAGTTAACGTGGTGCTCTTCCCCGCTATCGGGATGGACCGCCCGGAATATCTTGTGGTCGGTGCCGCCGGCGAGCTTGACCAGTTGCCAGGTCGCGGTCAGGCGATCGGGCAGACTCTCGGTATCGAGGTCTTCGACCAGCACGCCGAAAATACGCTTGTTCAGCCGGTGGGCGAGGTCGAACTCGCGCAGGCACCATTCCGAGGCGAGCCAGTTGCTTGAGACCAGAAACAACACCGCATCGCAGCGGTTGGCCGCATCGTGCAGGGCCCGCTCCCAGCGCTCCCCGGCCACGATCCCGCGTTCGGGGTCCAGGTCCAGAAACAGGTCATGCCAGCCCTCCGCGCGCAGCCAGTCCGCCAGCGCCAGGGCATGAAAGTTGTCCTTGCTGGAGTGGCTCAGGAAGAGTTGGGACATGTTCTGCTACCTCTTTCTCAGCAATCGATGTTCTTATCGCCACACCTTGTACAGATCAGCGCCGGTCTAAATATCGACGACAATTAATTCATCATGTAACGTGCGGCGGTTAGCGGATTTCCGCGGGAGCGAGGATACCTCCTCGGGAATGCCCTCTGGATTACGGCGAAACCTGACTATTTCCTCGATGCTTTCTGAAAACTCGGGATCTGCATTGCCGGCTAAGACCACCAGCATGTCCGCTCTCTCAGCAAGATAGGCGCGGACCTTGCTCGACTGATGCTGTTGAAATACAGAGTCAAATACGTCGTTGGAACGGTCTCTGGGATGCTTCAGGTCTACTACCCAGTCAGGTACAGTCAGCTTCGAATAAAAATGATCTCTGCTATAGCTGGGTGCCGATCCAGCATCCGGTGAATCATCAGCCGATAACTTCGTGGCGTAGATTGCAGCCAGATCCGCCGCTGGAAACGGGAGTATCGCCGTAAACGTCACATTACTACCGACAGATTGAGCCGCCTCCATTACAGACGTAGACAGCCAGTCGCCGGAGCCAAGAGTGAAACTCTCAATAACGTGAACTTCGAAAGCTTCATTGAGCTTAAACAACCCCGTTGGAGCGAGGGCAGACAATTCCTGCCTTGCTCTAGCCAGCTGATCACTGCTCAGGGGGAAAGGACAGTATATGGCTATCGACAATAGCTTCCTCGTATTGATCTCCACGGGGGTCGCAGCACCTTTACTCCAGTCGATAAGGGCGGGAATCTGCATCAGGTCCTTCTTCTGATCTTCAAGATCAAGCTGATCAAACGGAACCAGGCACTTGTGCAATTTTCGTGGTTTGTCGGTCACGGGCGCATAATCCCATCCATCAACAAACCTGTCCGAACACCAGCGATCGTGCTCAATTCGCGCCAGATCCCAGAGCTCATCCTTGTGCTTGACAATGTCTGCGTCCGGATCAAGGGATATCACCTCACTCGATCCGGCCCGCACAGCATAGCCTGCGGACGACAGCTTGATTCTCGAATGACACGCAGCCCTGCGATTACTCTCTCGCATGGTTTCACTCAGCAGCGGCCATGTCTCGATCAGGAAGTCCTTTTCGTACCTCGCGTGCAGAAACTTCGCAAAGTCCTCAGCATTGTTGTCCAGCAACGCAGAGTGCTTTAAAACATCGTCCAAAATTCCAAACGGTTCCATCACACGATCAAAGCGATTGGTCACCGACGCCAGGTTGAGCAGCTTGGAGAACTGCCGCCCTTCCGAAAACTGCACAAATACCGGGGCAAGCAGGCAGTCCTTACACTCAATTACCTGACGCAGTGACAGCGCAACGCTCAGGTTTTCAGATTCATCACCAGTGGCAACATAGATAGCAGAAAACGGGTCATCTTCCTCCAATTTCTGCAGCTCCTCCACTGCCTCCTCCCAACGCCCCGACGGTGCCTGCAGTGCGGTAAACCTGCACGCTTTGCCAAATTTCGGATAATCGATCAGAAAGGCCGACAGTGCCGTCTCTCCCTCTAACGACACGACCGAAATGGCCGTTTGTAACAGATCCTTGTAGTGACAATGCAGGACCAGTTCCCGTGCCAATGCCTGGCCCTGTTGGCCAAATCCAATAATCAGGGCGTGAACTCGCCTCAGCGCTCTTGCGTCAGAGTACTCCCACACCGGAAATCGCAGAACGGTGTCTCGGGCAATCAGCGCCTCCAGCGCAAAGGGAATCGCCCTGTCAGTAAAGCGCTGATAGCTGTAGAGGCCATGAAAAAGAGAGCCACTATTGATCTGGACAAAGGTGGATCGCTCGCTGACATCACCGGCATGCCCTGACATATCCAGCTTTTGAAGCTCTTCTGCTCCAAGAATATTCTCTACTTCATCCGCTCCCACAAAAAAAACCGCCTTACACCCCAAAGCACCGATTGCCTTGAGGCTGGATTCCCGACCGATATCGCCGCGGACCAGAATAGTTCGATTGGATTCACAAAAGGAACTCGCCGTTTCATCCGGAGCTGCATCAATCATCACAACGCTCTTGCTACCGAGATCGCGCAGAGCGGAGACCAGCGCCATACCCAACGGGGTAGAACCAGCGATAATATAGTGGGGCGGAAGTAGGCGCAGCTTCATCAGGACAAATGCCTGGCTCACGCCTTCGACCAGAACCCACACCAGCGCCGAGACAGTAATCACCGGAGCGAGGATCCGGGCTGCTCCCAACTGCCAGTTTTCGGCCGTGGAGAAATCCATGTCCGTCGTATACAGAACGATCAACCTGTATAAATTGTCAGGTAAGGAGGCGTCCGTATGTTCGAGGGATAGCCCCCAGAATCCCAGTGCAGAAACCAGTACAGTAAACGCCGCCAGAAAACGGAGAAATACATCCGTGGCCCTTTTGCCAACGACTACACGCAGACCTCGTGTGAATCTCAACTCTCCGCCCTCTTCCAGCAGTTGATTCCCCAGACAAACGCGCCGCTTGTGCCCTCACCTACCGCCCTTGCCCGGATGCGAGATCCACTGTCCACGAGGAAATCAGTGATCCCATAGTGTGTTCTTGCAGCGTAACTACCCAGGCGCCGCCCCCCAACTTCCACCACAGAGAGTGAGACGTCCCCTTGCGCATTATGTGAACGCACGTAGAAAGCACAGTGCATTGGCTTGTCGACAGAAAATTCCCTGTCAAATCGATTTGCTCCCAGATACGGGCTGGTTTCGCTCCAGTTCAGTTCTCCTGCATCCCGAATGCTTCGGGACTCATTACCATATGTCCGGTCCAGCTTATCCGTAGTGAGCGCCATCAGTTGCTCTGGCATCGACTCATACAAGCTCAGCCACTCGGACCACTGCTGTTGCTTGTCCTCAAGCAGCGCCTGGTCTGTGTTATCGATAATTTCCGCAATAAGATCGGCTCGCTGCGCAAAGTTCAGATCCAGTACGGGAATCCTGATTTCGCTGCCTTCTGACCTGACGGTGCGCATGTTGCCGGCAAAATGTACCCCGACAACCTTACCCGCCGCATTGATCAGTGGAGAGCCACTATGACCACCCGTGCTGGGTATGTC
Organism: Haliea sp.; assembly: GCA_041746975.1. GTDB lineage: Bacteria > Pseudomonadota > Gammaproteobacteria > Pseudomonadales > Halieaceae > Haliea. The sequence goes on from JBGTGB010000158.1 coordinate 3,627, forward strand.
GTGCAACACCAGCGGCCCGGGATCATTCCGTCCCCGAGTCAAAAAGAACGTCCTGTAGCCCGCAAACTTTCCGGTGAGCGGGGTGGGTACGGGAGACTCAATCTGAAAGGAGCCCTGCGACAGATTTTCATTCGGATAGCCAATCATCACCAGACTGTCGCCCGGCGCCAGTCGATCAAGTTCCCGGCCGGTGGCAATGGGGAGTGGATCTGGGATCTCCCCCTTCATCCCCTCTGGAACAATGAACCGCAGGAGCGCCACATCGTAACCTGGCAGATAGGTCACATTCATTATCTGATGGCTATCGTCAGCCCGCCTGGAAGGGGACTGAGCGGCAATGAAACGCTCAAACTCACTATGTGCCGCATGGTATTGAGCACAATCTGTCCCGCGTGAGTTGCACGGGATTTCCAGCGTTACCCGCATGTTCCGCGCCAGAATCAGACGGGTGGCGGCAACCTGGCGAATCTGGCGCGCAATATGCACATTGGTCGCCAATAGTCCCTCCCCCACCATCCAGGCGGTCCCACCAAACTGCGTGGCCCCATTCGCAGGATTGACATACAGGATCGCGAAAACCGATGGAGCAGATTTTTCTATGATGACGGCGGGATTATCAGTAATGGTAAAATGATAAATTGCAAATGACATGGCCAGCAGAACTAAAGCTCCCGCCGCGGTGACACAGCGAATTCTGTTTCTCCAACTACGATAACTCGGATCCGGATTGAGTCCATCTTCATCGACTGTTGGCGGATAGGCATTATCCTCCAGCAGGTCCACCGCAATGCACGCCCCCGGCTTGCCCAACCATAATTCGGCGCGTTCCGGGAGTACATCCCCATCCAGTGCGCGCGTACCATTAATCCAGACAGCGTTCTGCTGATTCAGGGCCAAGTGATATCGGCCGGCCCTGCGAACGAGCGTCAGGTGCTCTCGGCCCACGCCGTCCTGATACGCTGACGCCGGCATGACAAAGTGGCAATTGCTGGACCTCCCTATGGAAACGACGACTGTGCTCGCAGGGAACACTACTGACTGGCCGCTGGATTTGCAGCTAATCCGCAGTTTGCTCACATGCTCCCCCAACTGCTGCTGTCCGCAGAGACGATGTAAAAGTTTGCAGCCAGTCCGCACTTCGCCCACAGGCTTCCCCATGCCGGCCACAAAGGTTATTGAAGTTTGAGGCTGTCAATACTATAACTTGACAGGGGGAAAAACACACAACGGATTTCATGTCACAAATGGTTGATGTGCGCGTCACCTTATGTAGGCGGCGCTGCGGTGGAGCACCCTCAGGCTGTATCATTATACTTTTCAATTACTTAGAAAAGGGATCTCAATATGACGGCAGATAAACTAAAGCAGATTGTATTGCCCACAACGCTTGCATTGCTGGCGATGGTTGCTCAGATTGTCCATGCTGAACAGGGCAAAAACGCTCGCTGGCGACTCATCGGACGTAGCCCAGCAGGCAGGCGCGGCCCGCGCCGGGCTGGAGGACATAAGTTCCGAGCAGTGTTATACCTTTCGTGAGGTGTACTGCGACAGGCGGGGAAATTGCTGGTGGAGAACTAGGGTTCATTGCTGAATTACAGGGCTCTCCTCCGAGCGCTGCCTGCGCGAATTCGAACTGGCCAGCTGTTTAGCGTGCGTATTAGCGCGCTCCTTCGCGCACTAGGAGAACAGCGGAATATCTATTTCGCGGCGTCTGGATGTGATGGTAGACAACGGACGGCAATATCCATAGCAAACGGGGCTGTGATTTAACATGGCTGATTCAGATCAACCAGTTCCAAGCGCCTGGGAGCGATTGGACTGCAAATCAAAATCGGTCTGTGATATCGCGCCGGGGGAAGGCGTTATAATTTTCCTTGGATTTGCCCTTTTCCTTGCTTTCCCTGCTGCATTGATGGGTTTAACGCCATCATGGCTGCAGCGATCACTTGGAGGTATTCCTGAACCTGCAGCATGGGCGGCTTTCGCTGGTGGTGTGCTCTTTATTATCACAATCTTCGTTTATCGGGCACACCGTATCTTCAAGCAGTTGACCGCAAATGAACGGCTGGCGTCCGTCCCGCCCGAGGATTTCGTACTCTACCTGAGATCGTTCCGCCGATCTGGCCATGTCGTGGTGCGCAATGGTATGGAGTCTCTGGTTGATCGAGATCTACTCGGTCCGTGGTGGGATCTTGAGTTAAACCTGTCAATTGCCTTGGCGGAAAAGATCTCGCTGGTCGCGGTTGGTTCGAAAATCACGAGTCTCGGCGCAGCGAAATTCATCACATCTGATTCAGATTGGCAGTTCCTTGTCGCTGACCTTATGCAGCGTGCCCGCGCAATAGTTATCGTGCCTGACGATCGGCAGGGAACGCTCTGGGAGCTTCAGCGAATCTTGGAGATCCGCACCCTAAGGGAAAAGACACTAATAATAATGCCACCGGAACAGTACGGTTGGCGACGACGAATATTGGGGCTCCCAAGGATCGAGACCAGCTGGAATGCCGTCCGTCAGGCATTGCCAACTTTAGCCTTGCCAGATTATGACCCCATTGGCGCGCACCTGCTTTTCGATGAGGAGGTATATGTATGGCGGAAAATTCCGCTCAGATCAATGGACCTAGACCAGAGTAGAAACCTTTTGGCTTCCATCATCCTTGGCGAGAGCATGGATGACTACCAGACTCGCGAAAAGCCCGAGAAAACTAAGAACTGGCTTGAGATCGCGGATCCATTGTTTTGGGTAATACTGATCGGGTGCATTATCACGCTCAGATATTGGGCGCCGGCCGGCGCTATTGATACTGAAATCGTCCTGGTGGCATCATCAGTGAGCTTAATGTTCACATACCTTCATGTGAGCTTTTCATATACTAAAGAGAGGCCGGTCTGTGATCAGGAGCCAGATTCAACCCTGAAGCGAAAGATTCAACTCCTAAAAAGTCGGTATTTTCGGAACATGACTGCTCCAACAGCGGCTCTGAATACTCCTCATACCGTCGCAACCTCTAGGAACTTGGCATTGTTGGTTTCCTCGGTTCTCGTGCTACGCTCATTCTTGATCGAGCCGTTCCAGATTCCGTCCTCCTCCATGGTCCCTACCCTGGAAGTCGGGGATTACATCCTGGTAAACAAGCTCATCTATGGGATTCGCCTGCCAGCGGTGCGCACCAAAGTCTTCGATATCAACGAGCCCCGGCGCGGCGATGTTGTGGTGTTCTTTCCCCCGCACATGAACGATACCTATTACATCAAGCGGGTCATTGGCCTGCCCGGGGACTCGGTCAGCTACCGCAACAAACGTCTGTTCGTGAATGGCGAACCCGTGCCTACCCAGTCGCTGGCCGTCGTGCCTCAGGCTCAGGCGCGGGTGGAGCTGGGTCTGGAGACGCTTGGCGCAGAGCCGCACCTGATGCAGGACGACCTGATGCGCCCCGGCCGGGACTTCACCCTGGTGGTTGAGCCGGGCCACTACTTCATGATGGGGGATAATCGCGACAATAGCAGTGACAGCAGGGTCTGGGGCCAGGTGCCTGAACAGGATATTGTAGGCAAGGTGATCGCTATCTGGATGAACTGGGATGAGCTATTGAGTATCCCCAGTTTCAGCCGCGCAGGCGCTGTAAAGTGAGTTCGAAGTCTGTCCGCCGACTGCGGTCCGCCCCAGCGGAGCAGACTCGAGAAATAGTTGAAGTTTCAGGCCCTCAATACTATAACCTCATGGGGGACAAACACATATCGAATCCCATGTCACAAATGGTTGGTGTAGACGTCACCTTATATGGGACGCACAGCTGTGCAGCTCACTCATGCCGTAAAGCTATATTTTTCAAACACATAGAAAAGGTACTTAGACATGAAAGCAAGTCAACTGAACCAGATTCTGTTGCCCATGGCCCTGGTAATCGTGGCGATTGTTACGCAACAGGTTCGTGCTGAAGAGCAACCAGAAACCGCGCCTATCGAAGAAATGACCGTCTCGGAGCAGGCCAAGTCGCAGGCTGTTGGAATAGTCGTCAATAGAGCACTGATTGAAGAGGATCCCTACGGTTTTCTAGTGGCGGGCAAAATGGCTGCTGAATTCCCCAAATCACGGTACAGGATAGGTGAGGGCGAATCCGCAGTAGTGATGTCCGCAGCCGATATGCTCAACCGCGCCAAAACGCTCGCAGGAGAGTCGTCGGATGTAGCAAAACAGGCAAGCGCGGCGCTTGCCGGGTTAGAGGATATCAGTTCCGAACAGTGCTTCACCTACACTGAGTGGTACTGTGATCGCTGGCTCAATTGCTGGTGGATAACCAGGACCCGCTGCTAGATTGAGACAGCTACGTTTCTTATTCTATCGAGAGCACCGCCAAGCTTGGACCCAGTAGGGAGTAGTCCTAACCCGGCACTTCTCCCCTATATTTGAGGTGATGCCAAAAATGGATCCCCTGGAATCAAATGGCCTCGCCTCCGTTCGACATATGATTTTGGCGGGAATGCCAATTGAAGCTGAAGAGGCTTTGAGCCGTATCGCGGCGAGCGGGCACGGCGCGAGGATCGAGTCAGGTTTCATCGCTCTGTTGCGCGACCAAGAACCCGGTTCCGTGCTTTCCCAGCTCCCTGATGAACATGACCTGCTGCAGGAGGATATAGTAGTCAATTGCCGCTACTGGCTACTCAAAGGCATACTGGAGAATCGTCGAGGAGACCAAAATGCCGCGCATGACTTTCTCAAAAAGGGAGAAGCGCTGGCTGCAAGCCATGGATACGACGACTTGCGAGCTGAGACGCTCCTTGAAATTGCACGGGTACACGCCTGGGCTGGCCAGGAGGTAAGATCGCTCAGAAATTTCAGTGCTGCCTTAGCCTCTCTATTATTCGCCGAAAATTCACTCTTGCGCTTTCATGCCTATCTTGGCTTGGCGAAGCTCAACCTGGAAATGGGGAGAGCCGAAGACGCTGTCAATTATTTCAACCACGCTGAACGAGTCCGGCCCGGAGAAGGCAGTATTTTTCGACAGCGCTTCCCGGTGGAATACGCCCCGGCACTCCTGGCTGCGGATCGCTACGAAGATTGTCTGCGTTTGCTGGAACAAATGCCCGAGGCTGATGTACTGGCCCTGTCTTCGCATCGCTGGTTTACCAAAATCTCGACGCTCGCTTTCGCACACATGCGCGCGGGGAATCGCATTGACGCCGAGACACTGCTGGCAAAGCTCAAAGAGCAGTACACTGCGGACATTGCCAATGAATATCGCGACAAGGAGCTATCCAGGCTAAAGTCCGAATTTGAGCTGCGTTTCGGCAGCGCGTCTCATGCGGTGGCAGATTTACAAGACTTGGTGAAATGGTACGCGGCCAAATCGTATACGCAGCCAGTACTTGCACTTATGCGCCAGATCATCGAGGGGCAAGTGGCCCAGGGTGACGTCGCCGGGGCTGAAGTCACGTTGTTGCACGCGCTTGAATATGCCAGAAAGACCGGTACGGTGCAGGCGATCAGCACCCTCAGGGAGTTACGGGACAGTCTGGATCTGTCTGAAATCGCAGTGGAGGAAACGGGTCGCGCCATTGGTTACAAGCTAGACGCTCGACAGGGCGCCTACGTTTTGCGCGAGCAGCTCGGAGGTGGTGCCTACGGAACCGTGTACCGAGCGATTGATCTGGATCGGGATGGTATGGAGGTCGCGCTCAAGAAATTCGATTTGAGCAGTATCTACAACCCACGCGTTCGCACCCGACTTCTCGCCTCACTCAAACGCGAAATTCAGGCTTGTGCGCAGCTACCCAAGCACACCGGCTGGGCGAAGGTGATTAGCTGGGGTGAGGATTCGGATCATGAATTCTACCTCGCGCAGGAGTACAAGCGGGGCCCGACACTTGCAAGCCTGATGCAGAGCAATTCACCTTCACCGCAGGAAGCTGTTCTGATTATCAAGAATCTTTGCCTGACGCTTGAAGCACTACATGGGTGTGGGGTTCTTCACTGCGATTTGAAACCTGAGAATATCATCATGGACACCCCCACATCACCAGTTCTGGTAGATTTTGGTGTGGCCAATCTCGTTTTACCGCGTAGTCGCGCAATACGTGGCGGAACAAAGATCTACATGTCTCCAGAGTCCATGCTCGGACTGCGAGCCAGATCCTCTGACGATTTATACGCTGTTGCAGTGATCTTGCTCGAGCTACTAGGGCACTCACCACCGGAGGTTGACCTGATCTCGATTAAAAAACTGGCGGGCAGACAAAGAATACTTAACCAATTTCGGATGCTCACCAGTAGTCGACTAAACCAGGATGGGAATAAGCTGCTGTCAACGATTTTGCGAGATTGCCTGAAACCTAGAGTTTATGGTCGTCTTGCAAGCGCAAAAGTAGCCGCCAGAGGCTTTGAGGAAGTCCTTCAATACAGTGCCGAGGCAAATGCAACTTTGAATACTCACGAAGAAGCCAAAATGGCCTGACGGTCTACAACAACGAAACCGTATTGAAAGAAGGGGAAAGCACAATGGGACTACGCATTACTCACCTGGCAGGCCCATTCAAGGGTCAGGTTCAGGACTTCGACTTAAGCAAGCGAACAGTGACCATAGGCCGTGACCCGGAGTGCGACATTGCGTTCCCTGAAGATTTCGACGCACTATCGTCCCATATCCACTGTGAAATCGTGAAAGATGCGAGCGCCTATGAATTAAGGGTTGACACCCGCTATCGAGTGCTTGTCAACGGCAAACCCGCTTTGGACAGCTGGGAGCTGGTTTCGGGAGACGAGGTCGCGTTGGGCCCGGATAAGGACGTTGTTCTCCAGGTCGAGGAAACTCGTGAGCGGGTGATGCCCAAGACGGCCTACCAGGGACCCAGGCAACGGGACGCAAGCTATCTCATTACCCAATCCCGCACGCGGATCGTGCAGATGTCACTAGTTCTTATTGTTGCCATCATCGGCCTCGGGGCCGCCTATCAATGGTTATGGCAGACTGACTCCAGACTCGACAACATCACCGAGCATGTTGCACGGTCCAAGGGTGCTCCAGACTTGCAGGAGGCAATACGCTCAAGCGAAGAGTCCATTTACCTGGTCTCTATCATTGGCGAGGATGGGAAAGAAAGCCCTGTGGGTACGGCGTGGGTCACAGAAGGAGGCAGGCTCGCCACCAACGCGCATGTCGCTGAATCCATAGAGGATTACGTGGGAACTTTTCAGCGTGACGTAAAAGCCGTGGTCAGGAAAGGGAGCCCGCCCTTTACTACTCACAATATCAGCGACATTGATCTCCACCCTGCATACAGACCGTTTATGCGAACCTGGGAGGAGTATGGGCCTATGTTAATAGGCGCGGACCAGGTTGCAACGAGATACCAGATAATCCCGGGCTACGATGTGGCCCTGCTATCGGTCACCAGTCCCTTTTTGCTCGGACCACCACTTCCACTGGCATCGGCCGCTGATATGGAGCAACTGAACAGAGGCTCTCCCATCGCTTTTCTCGGCTTTCCAATGGAGAACCTCGTCAACTTCGACCCCAAGAAGCCCATTTTTAATACGCAGTCCGGTATCATCACAGCGATCACCGATTTTTTTCGCGGCGCGAGCTTTGATAACTCCGGAGATCTAATCCAACATTCTCTGCCGTCAACCGGAGGTGCCAGCGGCAGCCCTATCATCAATAGCGATGGACGAGTTGTTGCTCTCCTGAGTGCGGGCAACTACTTTTCGGTCGATGGTAACCAGACACGAATACTAAATGCCGCCAACATCAATTTCGGACAGCGTGTTGACCTGCTAAAAGACCTCTTTGAACCAGAGAATATCGACCTCGACGCGCTGCAAACTGAGTGGCAAGCAGCCTTGGTCTCCTTCGACAATACACGCACTGTGTTGAACATTGAAAGAGTTGCTGCGGACTGGGCAAAGGAATTCGGGAACGGCAAGACCCCCATGACAATCGCCGAAACAGAACAAAATCTGGTGGCTGAAGGCGTGGGGGTGGAACATGAAATCAGGCTAAGTGGCAGGGGACAATATTTGGTCATTGCCGAATCGGTGACAGGGCGCGATATTGACCTTGTTCTTGCCAACAGACGCATGAGTGTATATGACCAAGAGTATGTTGTCGGCGAAGATACCGCGCTGGACCATGTCCCCTATCTGAAATTTTTCGCCTCGCCAGGGACCCTCTTCAGCTACACCGTCGACGCAGGCCTTGAGGATGATTTGGCTGACAACCCCTCGATCGTCTCCAGGGCTAATTTCAGAGTGTTTTTTCTGCCGGAATGATGGCATGTAATGAGTTGAATCGTGCACCACGAGATACCAACTCATGCAGAAGGGATTGCATTTTCATCTCTTGGGTTTAGATGGCAGAGTCCAACCGGTACAAGGCACTCGTCCCATGCCCGCCTGGCAGTGGCACTGGGCACCAGTATCCGAAGCGAAAGTGATCGAGGCCTACTGAAAGAGCGAGCTTTGCAGCGAATACCTGAGTAGCGTAGACACAGCCGGGCGTCAGTGAGCCCTCAATCTCCAACAGGAATTGAGACGGCAATCCCGGCTGGGACACAGTCTCCTTCTGGTGGCCGGAGCGCTCAATCACAGGCCCGTAATGCAGCACCGCCCGCGCGGTGACCTCAGCAGAGATACTGGCGCCCTTCCAATCCTCGGCCTCAATCGCAGCCATCAATGCCAGAGTCGTGCTTGCGGCAACGGCGGGGTTCCTTAAACGGAAGATTAAAACAGGATCACTCTCAGCACCCGGTAGCAACTCAAGCGAAGAGTCCGATTGTGCTGCCGACTGTGCGATCAGTAACCGTCTAAACTCGCGCGCAAGCAACGCCCTCTGCGTGTTTTTGATGTGCGTGTAACTTGCAGCGCAAATTAATAGCAGACTAGCGGCTTTCCGCTTTGTTCGGATTTTTGTTCTGATTTCAGTCACACAATACCCGCACTCTCTCGAAGGGAGGAGAGATCAAGTATTCGAGTGCTCCGACCGACTGCTGACTGCCAATCCTGTACAAACTCTTTGGTGCTGCCGCGACCGGATGGAGCCTGTGAATCCAGAACAAAGAGTCCGTCTATCGAAGCACCAATAGACCTGGCGCGGACCAGGGCCAGCCCTGTCATATACTCTGCTGCACTGGTGAAGGGGTTGCCTCGGGCGTCATCCTCTGGGCTCATTTCATGAACGGTTGCCTTTGCGCAAATGCTGTCAAACCTGTCGCGCCATGAACGAAGTTCAGGCCTCCCATAATCCACGCTAGAGTTACAGAACTCTCCTATGCGACAGGGCAGTACCAAATTCACTTCCATCCCCTGAGCGAGTGCCTGCTCGGCGCAGATAATCTCCGCACCCGATGCCCCACCTGTATACAGGATCTGCCTGTCACCTTGCTTGAGCACTTCCTTGATCGCTTCGCCGACACAGGCGTCGAGTCTACTGTCATTCGGGAAGCGTACCCCGGCGGTCTTGTCCCAGGGCTTGTCAACTCGATGCCCGGCGAAAACCACCACCGGCGGCACGGCCAAAATGTCCACTACGGCGCCCGGGAGACACATAGCGTGGCCTATCAGATCGACATTGCTGCGCATACTTCCGATGTCACCCCACCTACCGCATGCCCTGTCCACCGCGAGTTCGTAGTACAGCGTTGCTTTCTCGTTTTCCCCAAGCAGCAGATACGCCTCCCCAAGGGTCGCGGGTGCCCAGAAGTCATTGCTTGCCGCGCTGAGCGACCTCAATTGCTCGTCTTCGACCAGTCGCAATGCCAGCTCGCGGCTTTCGGCAACCTGGCCGTTGACATACAGAAGGGTGGCCAGATTAATCCCGGGGAATGGATCGGTACCGGCCTCGTAGGCACGTTGATAGTGCCAAATTGCCTTGCTCAATGCCTCCGCATCGGGCTGCAGTGCCTGTGACCTGTGAAAGCGCAATTTGTACAGACGCCCGAGCAGGGCGAGTGCATCAATGCGTACCGCTTCCGCTTCCGCCGTCATCGGGGGCCGCTCCAGCAAGGACTCCGCGATGCTGGTCGCCTTGCGCTCATTGCCACCCCGAGCCAGCGCCAGCGCGCGACAGTATTCGGTCCGCGCGTCGAAGCCAAACTTCGACATGATCTGATTGGCAAATTCCAGTGCAAGCGAAGTGTGGCCTTCACCGACGAGCCTCAGAAGAACCTTGATCCGCATTTCGGGTGCCATTCTCCACAGCTCGGAATGATCAGAATCAAGCCCCGGGCGCATGTGCTCGCGACACAGCCTGACCAGGTGCCCAAGATCACTCCCCTGGTCCGAGGGCGAATTCATCCGCGGCGCCTCTCGTTGTTGTAGAAAACCGCAGGCATTTCAGATCAAACCTTCCACTGGCACATCAGACGGGCGTAGAACTCCTCTACTGTCGGCCCGGGTCTCGTGCCCCTCCCTTGCCAGCTCATACAGGCAGGACATCACCTGCGCCGCGTTCCAGTGCGGACGCAGCTCGCGTATTCTGGCAATCAGCGCTGCAGTGTGGGGTGCGGCATAACTACTGCCGGAATCATGGCGGAAACTCCCACCTTTCCAGGCAACCCTGACATCCCTGCCGCGGGCGACAAACTCTACGAGGTTGCCTTCCCGCCTGGCAAAGCTCAACCCGTCAAAACCGGCCCAGTCTGAAGCAATGACCGTGGGGAACGCGCCGGGATATTCCGGGAGTTTAAAATCATGATTGTTGCAGGCCGCAACGAGAATGCATCCGCGACAGAAGGCCTCGTCCACGACCGCCTTGAAGGAGTTCCGGTATTGAACTTCAACACGCTGGTCGGAGACTCCGAAACTGCAGTTCACGACGTCATAGCGCTGCTCTACTGCCCACTCCAACGCCCGGACAACACGCTCCTGAGTCGTGCGATTCCGGCCATCCAGGAGTTGCAGCGAGTGAATATCCGCAGCCGGCGCATAGGTTGCGATGATCGAAGCTACCGCTGTGCCATGCCCGTAAGCATCGGAGGCGGACGACTCGGAAACACCATACACCGGTACGCCACGCGGAGTTTCAGAGCGAGTCATGACAAAACTGCGGATCTGGTGACCGGCGAAGACCGGATGCGAACTCTCGATACCGGAGTCAATTACCAGAATACGCACACCGCGCCCGAGTGAATTGTCAATCGCGGGCCAGTCCAGCATCATCGAACTCATGGGAGGACGCCCAGTGCTTGGGCTGGGACCCGAGAGGCATTGGCAATCGCGACACCCGCCAACGCTGTCTTCCAACCCAGCATAGCCGAATCTTCCGGGGTAAAATCCGGAGTCCGGTGACGAATGCAGCAGATAACGCCCAGCACCTCCGCGTCGATTTCGAGCGGAGCGGCGATCATGCTGTGAACGCCACTTCCAAGCAAGGACTCAAAATCTACGTCCATCCCGGTGTCAGTGCCCGATATACCCCAGTGCCCGGTATCCAGGACCATCCCGATAAAACTACCGGCAATCGATACATTCGGCTGTTGCCCAGCTTGAAAAACGCAATCGCCGCAAAGGCTCAACCGCAGCACGTTCGCCTCATCATCTAGCGTCCACAACCACGTGTCCAGCGCGTGCAGGGCCTCCGTTGTTTCCCGAAGCACACGCTTGGCCATATTTCGCGCGATTGGATCTGCCAGAAAGGCGGCGAGGGGATCCGGTTCAAGGTCAGATTTCATACGCTTAACACGGCCAAACTCCCCCTACCGAAACTAGCCCAACCTGCCCGGGCAATGCCTTTCAAGCCCTGAGCAGCATGAACGCCAGCAACACAAGTACGAGCAGAGCAATACCCACAGCTACAGACTTCGCCCAGTGACGGTGACGATTCCTCCCCATGACTAATGCGCCACCTGCTCGGACAGTAAAAATGCCGCCCAGGAAGGCACCGAGTTTGCGAGCAATTCGGTCCCGCCTGGCGGGCAGCAGCCCCTCCTCTCTGGCAACCAAAACGAGACGGTCTTCAAGAACGCTCAAGCGGGCTTCATCGATGGTCGGAGCACGTCTCGAACTGGCGTCCCGAAGCAGGCGAGCAATACGCGGATCATACGATTCCGCGGAATCGGGAGCGTCCCCGCCGTTCTCGCCATCGTAGTCAGTCATGGCACATCCTTCGAAACAGCGTAACTGATCGAGCCGGCAATTTCACAACGGAGACAAACATTCGCTTACCAATTTACCAATAAGGGCACGCTTTGCCGCCGAGGCAAGCTGCCTGGTGGAGTCGTACCCCTTGCCAATGGCCTCACTGATTTCCCTCAGCGACAAGCCGTAAAAGTGCTGTAAAGATACCACCAGACCGAGCTCCGGGTGGAGGCGTTCAAAACTTTCAAGAACCCGCACGACACAGTCCAACTCCAGCATGCCGAGCGGGTCGTCCTCCCCTGCATAGCGTTCATAAATGCTGGAACCACCATCGTCATCGCAATCCGGGACTGTATCAGGGCTACGCATGGACCGGCGCAAAAAGTCCACCACCGAGTTTCTGAGAATTTGCCAAATGTAGGCCTCTGTGTTTTCTGCCTCCAGAGCGTGATGAGTGTTTCTGAACAAATTGACAAATGCATCCTGAACAATATCTTCGGCGTCGTGGTGATCAAAACTGCGACTGCCACTGCGCACCCAGCCCGTAAAGCGCTTGGCGTACCGTTGATAAAGCATTCGAGCCGCCTCCTCCGCCGCAGGCCCGGATCGCGAGATTTCGAGAAGGCATTCCTTGTCATTCATCGAAAATTCTCCGCGCTTCTTTTAGATCAGTGCAGCCCTTGCGCCTCTAAAGGCTGTGAGCTAAGCCCCCGCAGTCCAAGTACAGTCGACTCGATGCGGCAATGGAGCCCTTCGCAATGAGTAACCAGCACTGCCTGCCTGCGAACAAACTATAGACAGGCAGTTTGCTCAAAATCAAGCGCCCGCTGCTTCCGACGAAATGTTTCAAATATTTCATGGGTTTACCGCAATGTGGCGCGTCTCTTGGAATACTCCGAGACCGATTCCGGCGGCGGCCAGCGCAGTACTGGTTATCTGTACATCTCCACGTCGATCTGATGGCACGGCAAGCTGCCATGGACGACCGAGATCCAGGGAAAAGGCAAATCTGCCGGGAAGATCATCGGATTCGCCACTAAAGACTTCGAGGCGGAGTTCACCCACGGGGGCATTAGTCCAGGGGATGACAAATTTCGTATGGCCGTCTGCTGAGCGCTCAACGAGTACCCCATTCTGGATCAGGGTGTCGCGTCCCAGATCTCTGATCTGTGCCGAGACGTGCATACCGGGCTCGACTCTTGCGTGCAAGTGAATCTCAGAACCCGGCCTGAGATTGCGCGCACGCCGTGGGACCACTGGTTCTGACCAGGCGTGTTCAGTGAACGCCGGACCAATCACCGCCAGCTTCTCATCCGATCCCGCAGCGGCCACCACATCATAGCGTAATGCACTGTGGTATAGGGTAGACTCAGGATCTCTCTTGGCAAAGATCAGCAACTGATACACGCCCTGCTCGGGAAAAACAGCACGGACCTGCGCCACGGTTCCTCTCAAAATGACCTGGGCATGATTTCTTGGCAGCGCATCACCATACCGATCGAGCCTGGCAGTAAGCAGAGTCCCCTCGGCAACGTCCAACATGACCTTGACACTGGAATCAGCTCTGATCGTGCGCTGCCTATGGCTCTTCAAAGCCAGGCCGCTTCGGTGAAATTCTGACCAGACATCAGGTGTATTCACGAAGCTCTGATAAGATATCGGCTCTGGCAGCAGTTGCCACTCCCGACTCTCGGGATAATGCGTAGCGATGAGCTCTGTGGGTGAGGTAAGGAAATAAAAATCGTCGAAGCGCTTCTGGAAGCGATTATTCTCGTCAACAACGCCGGCTGCCCAGGTTGTGTCCAGAAGATGCCAGCGTCCATTGATCTTCACAGCACTCCACGCATGCTTGTTCTCGTCGCGAATACCGGATAGCTTGGTGTATCCAGATACGGTTTGCGCCGTAAGCCCGGCCGCCTCTGCAAGGGCAAGGAAAAGCCTGGTATAACCATCACACACTGCCTTGCGTTCTCTCAGGACGTCCGCGGCGTCGATTCTTCTGAATTTGTAGCTGCCGTCCAGCAGTGATTCGACATCGTAGCTGATATTGTCCGCCATCCAGCGGAAAATTGCTCTGACCTTTTCCTCCTCAGTCCTCGCTGGACGGATCAGCGCCTGGGCCAGCGCTTCAACATCAAGGGTTCTCCTTCCGGATACGCTCAGCGAGTGCGCATCAATGCGCGCGTAACGCAGCTGCGCCTCCGTCAGATTGGCACTTGTATCCCTCGCTGGCCCTGAAAACCCGGCGCATCCGGTTAAAGTCACAATGACCAGTACAGCAAAGAACTTGTACGACACGATTGAGCCCCCATTATGGCAGTGATGCGGACTGACCCTGAACCAGGCAGTCCTGCAGATACCCCCGGTTTATTCCCCTTACCCCTCCAGAGACGCGGATCCTGCACATATGTGACAAAACCAGCTGGATAACAGGCCTCGTTTGCCGATCACATTTTTCTCCAAGCACCGTCTGATCTTATGGGTATCCAATGACGATAGCAGGAGATGCATCATGTGCAAGATGAAACTTGATCTGCTGTCTTTCAGTTTAAGCTGATACCCCATGGCATGTACTCGGTGAGAATCAATCATCCCTCGGCAGCGTACAGGTATCAATGTAGTTGATGAGCGAAGAAAAACCTGGACCTGCTGGCAAATGTAATCACTTGGGCTAAGATGCTCAATCGGGGGTACTCCGGACGAGGGTACTTCCCACCTGAAACTATGCCATTCCAGCAGTGACAATTGCTTCACGGACTATTATGCTACCTCACCGGAGTACAATGAAGAACCTTATCAGCTATCGCCAGACCGCGACATTGACGATGATTTTTCTGGCAGCGGCTTCCATTGCACTGTCTGTTGACAGCAGCGAAACGTCAGCAGGCAAAATCGTGCAGAAAGTCGCATTCGTCCTGATCTCGCAGGAAGACATCGACGCCTTGATGGACACGCCTGCATCTCCCACAGCGTCCGTAAGGAGAGCCGAGCAATCGCATCCGGAGGGCCCTGAAATTATTGTCAGGAAGCCGGAGGGCGCGGAAATAGAATCGCCACTGAGCCTGGATATTCAGTTTAAACCGAAAGGCTCAGCAACCATTGCCATGGATACGCTGTCGGTGAAGTACAAGAGAGGTTTTCTTTCACTTGATGTAACAAACCGTTTGCTTAAAAATGCAGAAGTCAGCGCCGATGGAATCATTGCAGAGATGGCCACCGTGCCGGCAGGGAAACACCTGTTTACCGTCGCACTGGAAGATTCGCTGGGCCGGCGAAGCGTGAGCAGCTTGGAGTTTGTCTGCGTTGACGGATAGGCTACTGGCCCAAACCCACCGTCTCATAACCGGCATCACGCAGCCCTTTCAGAATGAGCGGCACTGCTTCAACGGTTTGACGGTGAATGTCATGGAGAAGTACCACTCCCCCGCCGTTGCGCTCGACCCCGGCCAGAACCCTGGTCGCGATGGATTCAGGCACGAAGTCGGCCCAATCCCGGGAGTCCACATTCCACAACACCGTACTCATGCCGAGATCAGCCACCAACTGCCGAATCTCTGAATTTATCGAGCCATAGGGGGGACGAAAAAAAGCCACGTCTTCGCCTGTCAGCGTCGAAACAAGCTGGTTGGTGCTTTCCAGCTCCAATGCCACTTCCGTGAGAGAGAGTTTGGTCAACTGGGGGTGTGAGTAACTGTGATTGCTGATAGTGTGCCCTTCTGCAAGGATTCGTTGCGCCGTTCCCAGCGTTCGGCTGTGCAGTAAAACGCCTTGTCCGGCGTCCAGTCGGCCCACATTTCTGCCGCAAACAAAAAAGTGCGCCTGCATGCCGTGTTCATTCAGGGCGTCAAGAATCGCTTCGGTGCGGCTGCGATGGGGTCCATCATCGAACGTCAGTACGACCCTGAGTGGCGCGCGGTTCTCCGCACCTCGGTCTGAACCCGGCGAGCTCCTGCTTTTTGAGAGTGACTCAATACCGGTCTCCGACAAAACAGGCGCCTTCCCCACCAGCTTGTTGACATCGTACTTACGATTCAGGAAACCGATGTACGCCGCCCACTTCTCGCGCGTCCCCGGAGCCCCCATCAACAGTGTCAGCCTGGAATATTCCTCGCGGTACTCCTCATAGATGGCTTCGATTCTGGCCGAGAGCGCCCTGAGTTCCTG
>JBGTGB010000159.1:0-5845 GCA_041746975.1 Haliea sp.
GGATTTTGGCCGCCAGCGTCCGCCGCAAACAGGTCCGGGGCCACCGGGTCGGTCTCCGGGGCCAGGCTTGCGGCGCCGCGACATTCCGGCTCGCCTGAGAGGCGCTCCAGCTCCCGGTGAATGACCGGATGGTCAACAATCTCATGCGGCCAGTTGACATAGAACGCGCCGGTGCTGTCGCTTTCGGCCTGCTGGCCACCCAACTGGCGGCCAAAATCCGTCAATTCCCAGCCCAGGATGCTGTGCTGCTGCAGGCCCAGCTCAGCCAGGGCCCGGTTCAGCTGGCGGGGCTGCAGGTGCGGATAATAGCGCCGCATCTGGCTGGCGGTGATGCGTTGGTTGGACTCGATCGCGCTTAGCAGGGGGTGCTGCACCAGCGCCTGCGGCCAGACGATATAGCGCCCGTAACGCTTACTGTCGCGGTAGTGGCCGCCCTCGTACTCGCCCTTGGGTGTCAATAGCCAGGTGTCGGCGTTGCGCTGGATCCAGCCATAATCCTTGAGGGTTGCAAAAAGCTGTTGCACGGGGATCTCCAGGGCACGCGCCAAAGCGGTTGTGGACAGGCGCTCCTCTTCGCCGCTCATGCGCGGGCAGTCGCCGCAGCGCCGGGATAGCGGTCCTGCAGGGCGGCATAGACGCGGTCGGCGTAGTCGGACGCGCCGCTATCGAGGGCGGACAGCACTTCCACAAGGTGCTCGTTGTCTTCGCGCCCCTGCCATAACTTCTGATAGCTACCATCCTGGTACCCGTGGTCCTGGCGGAAGAAGTTGAGCACGTTCTTGCCAATATAGGCGCCGTAGAGACGCTCGAAATCCAGTCCCGAAGCCAGCATCAGCTCCCAGAAGCGCGCCGGAGAAAATCCTCTGGTCTGCAGGGCATGCAAGGCCAGAGCCTCGGTGGCCTCGCGCACATCCAGGCCAGCAGGCTGGAAAGAGCCGACTTCCGCCGTGATGTTCGCAGCCATGGTTTCGATACTGTCACCGCCTGCGAACAGGGCCGAGAGCCCAAAATGCCATATATCGATAACCTCCAACTGTACCTGGTCCAGGTCTGGGGACTGTTTTTTCCACCACTTGTAGCCATAGTGTTCGATCAGCTCAGCGCACTCGATCCAAAGCGCGCGATACCAGGCAAACTCCTGGCTGATCCAGTCTGGGTGAATCCGCGTGTTCATCCGGTGCTGCATGGCCAGCATGGTCCTGAGTGCCTGTTCCAAAACCTGCTCCTGTGTGCCGGCATCTGATTTGCGCAAAGGATACCAGCTTCTTCACAAACAGCGACAGGGAGACTACCCTTGCGCGACATTGACGCTGGAAGCACTGCCCATGTTCAGGTTTGGCCGAATCGTTGCCCTGCTGTTACTCACTTGCGGCGTGCACCTGCCTGCCGGTGCTGCCATTGCGGCCGACACCAGTGTCGACTCCCTCCAGCAAGAGCTGGAGCAGACCGTCGCGGCCAGTCAATCCGATACCGAAAAGCAGGAATTGCAAGAGCTGTACCAGGCCGCGATCGAGCTGCTGCGCAGACGCGACACCCTGTTACAAAACCAGGCTTCCCTGGCTGCACAAATCGACAGGGCGCCCGCACAGATTCGCGAGTACCGGCAGCAGCTGGAGCGCCTGCAACCGCCTTCCCTGGAGAAAATTCGAGGCGAGTTTCAACAAGCGGGTCGGGGTGTGCTTGAGGACCGGCTACGGGAGCAGGTAAGTACCATGTTCGCCCTGCAGCGGGATCTGGCAGTCGCGAACGGCGAACTGGTCGCCGCGCAGACCCGCCCGGAAACGGCCCAGGCACAGATCGCGGCGAACCAGGCGAGAGAACAACAACTCAATGAACAGCTGCGTCAGCTGCAACGACTACCGGAGAACAGACTCAATCGGGCCCGCCGTATTCAACTGCAGGCAGAACAGACCAACCTCGCTGAGGCCAGTACCCTGCTGCGGCGCAAGCTGCTCAACAACAGTGCCCTGCAAGAACTTGCAGAGGCACAGCGCACCCTGCTGCAACGGCAGATCAGCGCGCTGGAAACCGAGACCGACATTCTGCAGGACCTTCTTGACGAGACCCGTCGCAGCGAGTCATTGCAGGCAGTGTCCGAGGCCGCTGACGGCCTTGATCTGACCAGCGATCACCAGCTGTTGCGCGAGCAGGTCCAGATCAACCAGCAGCTCAGCGAGGAGTTGCTGGTCGCATCGGGGAATGTCGGTGATCTGACCCGACGGAATATCGCCGCCGCCCAGAAGATCGAAAGTCTGCTGCAGATTGAGCAGGCTCTGGAACAGCAGATAGAGCTACTCAGGGGCAGTGTCCTGCTCTCGCGTATCCTGCACCAGCAAAAACGGGGGCTACCAGGAGTCCAGGACACCCTGAATGTGACTGACCGGATCGCCGACCTTAGATTGCGTCAGTTCGAGCTTAACGCGCTGCGCAGCGAGCTGGAGAATCAGGAGCAGATGGTGACACGCCTGCTCGAGGCCGTGTCGGAGGAGCAGCGCGACACGCTACGGCCAGACCTGCGCCAGGTCATCAGCAACCGCGCCAACCTTGTTGCCCAGCTGGATCCCACTACCAATGACCGACTGGGTCAGGCCATCACCCTGGAGCTTAACCAGCAACGCCTGCAATCCCTCGGCGGCACCCTGCGGCGCAGGATCGATGACCAGTTGATCTGGGTGGCCAGTACCCGGCGGATCGATAGTGCCTGGCTGGGCGCACTAGCCACCAATCTTAAAGCCCAGTGGCAGGGCCTTGGGCTGTCTGGTCTGACGATCGATCTACTGTCCAACCTGCGCCTGAACTGGCTCTGGTTGCTGCCGACACTGGTATTGCTAGCGCTTTATTTTCGCATCCGCAGCAGACTCCGGCTGCGGCTGGCGGCACTGCACGAGGACGTCAGGCACTTTCGCCGGGACACCACTTTGCACACGCCGCTGGCTCTGCTTTTAACCTCGATAAAGATAGCGCCTGTACCGCTGGTACTTATGAGCGCCGGACTGATGTGCCTGTATTTGCAGCCGGTCCTGCCAGTGACGGGCGCGGCACTGATCCAGCTGGCCCTGGCGTGGTTTGTCCTGCACCTGCTGTACCGGGTACTGGATCCGGCGGGAATAGCGGGACGGCATTTCCGCTGGGCGGACGTGCTGGTGCAACAACTGCACAAACTCGTGCGCAATATCGCCTGGATTCTGATGCCGCTAGTGCTGATTACCACGGTCAACGTCGAACTGCCCGGTTACCAGGAGCAGGACGTTTCGGGGCGGCTGTTCATCATTGTTGGCATGATTTTCCTCGGCCTGCTGCTGGGGCGCAGCATGTGGAGCACGCAACGGCTGTACAGCTCGAAAACCGTGCATTTCGGCATCACTATGGCACTGGCAGCCACACCCCTGTGTCTGGCGGGCCTGACTTTTTGGGGGTTCCAGTACACCGCGGTCAATCTCGCGAACAGGTACTGGTATACCCTGTACCTGATCGTGGCGTGGATGCTCGTGGAAGGCACCGTCATCCGTAATCTGTCCGTCGTTGGGCGCAAGCTCGCCTACCAGCGCGCCCTCGCCAAGCGAGAGGCAGAACAGAGCCAGGGACTCCCGGAAAGCGAAGTCAAAGTGGAGATACCGGAGCTGAACATCACCCAGGTCAACCAGCAGTCCCTGCGCCTGGCCAAACTCGGCATACTGGCCCTGTTTTCCGTACTGATCTATCTGGTGTGGTCAGATCTGGTGAGCGCGACCGCCTACCTGGACTCCATTTCCCTCTGGGAGTACAACGCGGGCACCAGCGAAGCGCCGGAATTCGAACCGATCAGCGTGGCAGATGTGCTCGGCGCCCTGGTCATCATCATTTTCACAGTCGCGCTGGCCCGCAACCTCCCCGGGTTGCTGGAAATGCTTGTCCTGTCGCGCATAAACCTGCAGCAGGGCAGCAGTTACGCGGTCACCACTCTACTGAGTTACGTGATTGTGAGCGTGGGTTTCATAGCCGGGCTCGCCGCGCTTGGCGTCAGCTGGAACAAGCTGCAGTGGCTGGTTGCCGCGCTTAGCGTCGGCCTGGGCTTCGGCCTGCAGGAGATCTTCGCCAATGCGGTCTCAGGGATCATCATCCTGTTCGAGCGCCCTGTACGCATAGGCGATGTGGTCACCATCGGTGAACTGTCGGGTACCGTCAGCAGAATCCGGATTCGCGCCACCACCATAACCGACTTCGATCGCAAGGAAATCATCGTACCCAACAAGAGTTTCGTCACCGGGCAGCTGATCAATTGGTCACTGCACGACACCATCACCCGGGTGACCATCCGGGTGGGAGTGGCCTACGGCTCCGATCTTGAGTTGACGCGGAGGCTGCTGAATGAAATTGGGGTCTCCAATCCGCGCAGCCTCAGTGAACCCGCTCCGCAGGTCCTGTTCCTCAATTTCGGCGACAGCACCCTGGACCACGAGCTGCGGGTACATGTCCGGGATCTGGGGGATCGGCTCCCGGCCATCGACGAGCTGAACCGCGAGGTGGATCGCTTGTTCCGGGAGCACGGCATTGAAATCGCTTTCCGCCAGGTCGACCTCAATTTGCGCAGCAGTGAGGGACTCAACCAGCTCACTGCGCGCCTGGCGCCGGATTCGGGTGGGGAAAACTAGGATGTTGCGATTTCTTGCCCTGCTGTTGTTGCCGCTCTGGGCGCAGGCCCAGCCACCCGTCGTGCCCGAGCCGCTGCAGGGCTGGCAGGAGTGGGTCTTGCGGGACCTTCCCGTGCATCGCTGCCCACTGCTCTACTCCGACCGGGCACCACAGCCGGAAGCCTGGGCCTGCGCCTGGCCGGGGCGTCTGGACCTGACCGTGGACCGCAGCGGCGCCAGCTTCCGTAGTAGCGTGAGGCTCTACGCCGAGGACTGGCTGCCGCTACCTGGCAATGGAGCCCAGTGGCCGCAGGGAGTTCTGGTCGACGGCCAGCCCTGGCCGGTAGTACAGCGCGCAGACCTGCCTGCACTGCGTCTGCCGCGCGGAACCTACCGCATCGAGGGTCGCCTGGACTGGCCGGAGCGACCCAATTACCTGCTGCTGCCCGACCTTTATGGCTGGGTCGCGCTGACTGTGGACGGAGAGACCCGGATCGCTCCCGAACGCGGCAAACAGGGGCTATGGCTGGGCGTGCCCCGAGCCAGCGCAGTCAGCACAGTGGCGGCGGATGCGCTGGACATCGAGGTGTACCGGCGGGTCACGGACGGTGTCCCGGTACTGCTGGAAACACAGCTTCGGCTCACCGTGTCGGGCGCGTTGCGGGAACTGGCGCTGGGTCCGGTCTTGCCGCCGGACTTCGCGGTCATGCACATGAGCTCAACCCTGGAAGCGGGGTTCCATCCAGAACAGGGCCTGTTGCTGCTGCTGCGACCCGGCGAGCACACCGTGACCCTGCTCGGCCGTGCCCGCTCCCCCCTGCCCTCATTGAGCGCACTGGCCGAGGCACCGCACTGGCCCGGCAGTGAGCTCTGGAGCTTCGCCGCAGATCCTGCCCTGCGGACACTGGAGGTAAGTGGCGCCCGCCCTGTTGACCCCGTGCAGGAAAATATTCCGCAGCCCTGGCAGCAGCTTCCGGCCTGGCGCCTCAATGCCGGTGAAACGCTTACCACAGAACTTCGCAGCCGCGGACTCGGCGACGCGAGCCGGCCGCACCTGATGCTGCAAAGACAGGCCTGGCTGGACTTCCACCAGCCCGTTCTCCATGTCACCGACCATATTTCGGGCACGACAGGAGGCCTCCAGCGCCTACAGCAAATGGCCCCCTGGAACCTACTGCGGGCGGCGCTCGACGGCATGCCCCAGCCCCTCACCGCCGGCGCCGACAGCGGCAGCA
>JBGTGB010000160.1:0-2622 GCA_041746975.1 Haliea sp.
GAGTTCAAGGCCATCAAGCGCGCGGGCGATGAGGTGGGTGAGTTCTACTTCGTGGCGCGCTAACCACCTGACCCCGTGGGAGCCCGCTTCTGCGGGCGATACGCCAGGAAACAGTTGAGGAAACTCCGGCGCGCCCTTATAATCGCGCCCCTCAGACAACAGGACCATAGCTCAGTTGGTTAGAGCGCTACCTTGACATGGTAGAGGTCGCCAGTTCGAATCTGGCTGGTCCTACCAAACACAAGACCCCCGCCCATGGCGGGGTTTTTGTTTGGTCAAAGGGTAGATGATAACTGGCGCCAGTTCGACAAACTGCGTGAGCCTGATCTAGTGTGCATCCGCCTAGTCACGGCGCGCATTGCAGTCATGTTCAAACGCGATCGCCTCGCCGATCGACTGTGCAGCGGTGCCGGCATTCAGGGCCTGCTTGATCAACGCCAAAACCTGCGGCGGGTTTGCAGCGATGGTTGCGGCCAGTTCCAGCGCCTCGGCCAGCAGTGCATCCCGGGGCACAAGGCGATCGATGAGCCCCATTGCCAAGGCTGTCTCTGCGTCAACCGCGCTGCCTGTCAGGGTCAGCATGCGCGCATTCCCGGCCCCCACCAATCGCGGCAAGAGATAACTGCTGCCGAAGCCAGGCACGATGCCGAGACGGGCGAAGGGCAGGGCCAGTTTGGCGTCGGCCGCGGCCAGGCGAATATCCACCGGGAGGCACATGGTGATACCGACACCGACGGCGGCACCGTTGAGTGCGGCGATTATCGGCTTGGGATAGTGGTACAAGTCCTCAGCGAAGCGCTGCACGAACAACTCCTCTCCCAAAGCGGGCAGCCCCGCGGTCTGTTCCGCCTCCGTTTCGCCCCGCAGAAGCTTGAGATCCACACCGGCACAGAAAGCCTTGCCGGCGCCGGTCAGGACGACGACGCGAACTTGGTCATCATCCCGCAGTGCTGCAAACGCATGCACCAGATCTTCCCCCATCTGCACCGTATACGCATTCAGACTCTTTGGGCGGTTGAGGGTGATAATGGCGACCCTGTCTTGCCGGTCGAGCAGGAGAGTTTGGTACATGTGTTCAGGACTCCTTCTGCAGCCTTCACTCGTCGGGCTGGTGTTTGAGTGAATCAGGCACCGGGCCCCAGACAGGCGCTCGCTTCCCGGTAAAGGCGCGTGCGCCCTCCGCGCTGTCAGGGTGCGACTGGTGCTCGGCAATCAGCCGCCAGGCATTCTGCAGGCCGGCATGAAGTCCCCGGTCCAGCGATTCCCAGATGGCCTGTTTGGTGCGCATCAGAGCGCTGGGTGAGTGCCGGCTGATGGCACTGGCCAGTGCCAGGGCCCGGGTCAGCAACTGGTCGGGAGGCAGGACCTCGCCCACCAGTCGGCAGGCCAGGGCCTCCTGCGCGTTCATGCGTTCGGAGCCGCCCAGCAGCGCCAGGCGCAAAACTGTCTCAAGGGGGATCCTGTGCGCCAGTCCCACCGGCTCCAGGCCCGCGACCAGTCCCATGGCGACATGATTGTCGAAAAAGGTGGCGGTATCGGCGGCGATGATCAGGTCACTGTCCGCAAGGAAGTGAAAACCGCCACCACAGACCATACCGTTCACGGCGGTGATAACCGGTTTCCAGCAGCGGTTCTGGGGCGCGGTGAGGTGAAATATCGGGGATTCCTCCAGAGAGACCTCAGTAGCCTGCAACGCTTCCGCATCCCCGGCGCTCAGGTCACCCAGGTCCATGCCCGTGCAGAAGG
This sequence comes from Haliea sp., assembly GCA_041746975.1. Lineage (GTDB taxonomy): Bacteria > Pseudomonadota > Gammaproteobacteria > Pseudomonadales > Halieaceae > Haliea. Next base: position 1,747 of record JBGTGB010000160.1, read on the forward strand.
CGCGGCTGCCGGCGCCGGTCACGATCACGCAGCGGATGCCGTCGTCATCCCGGACCCGTTCCCACACCGCGGCAAGCTCCCGCATCATCGGGAAAGTCAGGGCATTGTGGCGATCCGGCCGATTGAGCGTCAGGACGGCGACATGGTCCTGGAGATCGAGAATCAGGTTTTCGCTGGACACCTTGGCTTTACTCCCGCTGGCATTGCCCGTCTTCCGGCCCCAGCATAGCCAGCTGCGGCCTAACGGCAACAGTTACGCTCCCGCGCCAAGCATGTCAAATCCGGCCAATCCGGAGTCTGTGCGGATTCGGTCGCGGCTGGACAATTTACAGCCTCGGGCGCCAGCTCCTACTATCCGGCAACGAACTACGCAATGGACCGGATCAGGACACGATGGCTGGCATATCCTCCCTGGGCATTCACATTCCGCGGCTGCGCATGCCGCTGAGCCTGGCACATGCGCCCGCCGGCGCGCCCTCCACCGCGGAGAAGGCCGTCGCCGGGCACGATGAAGATGTGGTGACCATGGCTGTTGCCGCCGCCAGGGATTGTCTGCGCGAGCGGGAAGCGGGTCACATCGACCGCCTGTATCTCGCCTCCACGTCGGGCCCCTTTGCGGAAAAATCCGCAGCTGCGGTGGTCGCGCGTGCCCTGAACCTCGGTGAGGAGGTGCACACCGCGGACTTCGGTGGCAGCCTGCGGGCGGCGGCAACGGCCCTCACCAGTGCGCTGGATGCGGTGCTGGCCGGCAGTGCCGCACGAGTGCTGGTGCTGGCCAGCGATGTACGGGTGGCGGAACCCCGCTCAGCGCAGGAACAGCAGCTGGGCGATGCCGCGATTGCCCTGCTGGTAGAGCGTGACGCCCCTTTGCGTTTC
>JBGTGB010000161.1:0-24479 GCA_041746975.1 Haliea sp.
GACAAGCGCATGCAGACCACCGGCCCGCTGCCCGACGCGTTCCTGTCCCTGTGGCTGGATGACGCCTGGCGGCGGCCTGATCCCGCTGCGCTGGCACCGGATCTGGTAGCCCGCAGCTGCGCCTGGCTGGTGTCCGAGGCCGAGCCCATTGTGAACACCACGCAACCTCCCGGCGCCGATGCCCGGGTGCCAGGCTTCTGCCAGTTGGCGCTGCTGCAGCGGCCGCCGCGCCTGGATGAGCCAACCTGGCTAGGGATATGGAAGGGCAGCCATGGTCGGGTGGCGATCGACACCCAGTCCACGTTTGCCTATCGCCAGAACCTGGTGGTATGTGCGCTGGACGCGGACGCCCCGCTCTTGCACGCAGTCGTCGAGGAAAACTTCCCCGACGCAGCGATGACCTCGAAACACGCTTTCTACGCGGCCCCAGACGATGCCACATTGGCGGCAAATGAAACCGCGATGATGGAAAGCTGCGCCCGCTTCATCGACTTCGACAGGATTGATGTCGTGCCGATGAGCGAGTACCTCTTCAGCCCTGCTGCAGGGCCCTGATCCGGTCTTCCAGCGGCGGGTGTGACCGGAACAGCCCGGACAGGCCCTCCTTCAGCTGCTCGCTGATCCCGAAGGCGGTGAGTTCACCGGGCAGGTCCTGGGGCAGGCCCTGCTCCGCGCGCAGGCGCTGCAGGGCACCGATCATCGCCGCATTGCCCGCCAGGCTGGCACCGGCTGCGTCGGCACGGTACTCACGCCAGCGCGAGAACCAGAAAACGATCATGCTGGCGAGAATACTGAGGACTATCTGGGCAACAATTGTAACTACGTAGTAGCCGATGCCGTAGCCGCTCTGGGTCTTGAATATCACCCGATCCACGGTGTGGCCGATAATCCGCGCAAAGAACAGGACGAAGGTGTTCACCACTCCCTGGATAAGGGTGAGAGTCACCATGTCGCCATTGGCCACGTGGCCGATCTCATGGGCCATGACCGCGCGGGCTTCCTCGCGGCTGAAACGCTGCAACAGACCGCTGCTGACGGCCACCAGGGCGGCGTTGCGGTTCCAGCCGGTGGCGAAGGCGTTGGATGCCTCGGAGGGAAAAATGCCGACCTCGGGCATGCCAATGCCGGCCTCCTCGGCCAGCTCGCGCACGGTTTCCACCAGCCACTGTTCGTCCCGGGTACGCGGGTTCTCGATGATCTGGGTGCCGGTGCTGCGCTTCGCCATCCACTTGGACAGGAACAGGGAGATCAGCGAGCCGCCGAATCCGAACAGGGCGCAGAAGATGAGCAGGGAGCCGAGGTTCAGGTCGACGCCATTTTCGGCGAGGATACCGTCCAGTCCCAGCAGGCTGAAGATCAGGCTGACCAGTACCAGCACGGCAACGTTGGTAGCCAGGAAAAGCAGGATTCTCATGTCAGTATTACGCCTCGTAGTGGTGGGTTTTCAAGCCCCGGTTTGACCGTCAAAAACAGCATTCTGTTCCGTTGTCCCGGGGGCTACTGACGCCTCTGTCTGAGCCGGCTGGGGCAGGGGGTTGATGCTGGGTTCGAGCAGCGGTTCGCCGCGCTTGTCCACCGCCGCGGTAATGACTTCGCCGCGCAGGTCTACGTCCTTGCTGCTGAGCTCGAACAGCAGGTTCACTGCCTCGTCCTGGTGCTTCAGGCGCTGTGCCAGACGGGCGTCACGGCCGTCGACCCAGTCCTTGCTCTTGCCCCAGTAGTGGCCCAGCTGATTGCGGATGACAAATACGTCGCTCATGGTAAACCGTGTTCCTCTATCGTGGTGGGTGTCTTGTGTCGGCCGCGTCAGCCGAGCAGCAAATCCTTGGCCTGATTGACTTTGGCAGCCAGGTAATCATTGCCTCCGCGGTCCGGGTGCAACTTCTGCATCAGTTTCCGGTGCGCCTGCACGATGTCCTCATCAGTAGCACTGTCGTCGAGGCCCAGCACAGCCAGCGCCTCTTTTCGAGACAGACTGTTTCCGGTGTCCGGCGCAGCCTGCTGTTGCCTGCCGAAGTCGGTTTCTGCGGGAAAGCGCTGCTCCAGGTAGCTGAGCAGCAACTGCACAGAGTCATTATCCTCCTGCTGGCAGAAGATCAGCAGGTCTTCCAGCTGACTGCGATCCAGTTCATCCAGTCGCCAGTCCTGTAGTGGTCCACGCAGCACCTCGCCACTGAGCTTGCCGGAGTCGTGGTCCAGGTGCATGCGCAGGACAGTTGACTCCACCGTGGAGTGCTGCCCGGGTCCCGCGGCGCTGGCCTTGTTGCGGAGGGAGGACAGCATGGGGAACAGGCGTATCAGCAGCGGCAGCAGCTGTCGCGCACCAACCAGCAAGCCGGTCAGGGCGGCGCCGACCCAGTGCATGCGTCCGGTCAGGGTCAGGAACAGCACAGCCGCCACGGCAATACCTATGCCCAGTTTCAGGTACTGTGCCTTGCGCTGGTGGGGAGGCAGGGCCCTGGCGCGGACAAACAGGATGTAAAGGGCGAGCGCGATGGCCAGCAGCAGCAGAATTCTTGGCACGTCGGTCCTCAGGACTTGAGTTGTTGGAGCAGCAGTTTAGCACCCTCCCCGGGGTTATTCTCCAACGCGGCCCGGCCGCCGGCGGCATAGCGTGCCACGGCTCCCAGCAATTCCGCCAGGGTGTGGGCGCTGCTGTGGTCGAACCGCGCCCAGGCACCGCCGCTAAGTCGTGCCATGCTCTGGAAGGTGCGGCGCACCAGAGGGTCGTCGCCCTCCTGAAACATGAACAGCGGCAGCTTCAGCAACCCGCACTGTCCCGCCTGATTGCAGAGACTGTCGGGCAATTCTTCCACCGCGTCGCCGATAAACACCAGTGCACGCACCGGAGCCTCCCGGTGCACCTTTTGGGCGTGGCGCAACAGGCGCCCGATCTGGGTGTGGCCACCCTCGCAATGCACCGTGGCCATTTGCCGGGCCAGGGCCTGGGTATCGCGCAGCCAGGGGCTGGCCTGGAACTCCTGAAAGCCGCGGTAGTAACAGAGCTGGATCGAAAGCGAGGCGATGCGGCCAGCACTGGTAAACATGTCGGCCTGCAGTTGGCGGGCGATGGCCCAGGTCGGTTCGCGACTGGCGGTGGCGTCGATGGCAAACAGGAGCCGCGGATGTTTGTCCGCGAAAGTGGCAACGGCCTTGCTCTTGCTGATAAAGGCCTGGATATCCCTGGTGCTGGCCTTGCTGACTGGCGGTTTCGCCATGGTATGTCGCTAGTGCCGACGCTCCAGTTTGCCGAGGCGCTCCAACTCAGCGAGGTAGTGGCGGCGCTCGGCGAGTTCGGCGATGGCTTTCTGCAGGCTGCCTTCGTCCAGAGCCTGGTTGTTTTCCTGGCCAGCGACGATGCGCCAGAGCTTGCGGCTGCACAGCTCGCCGGGGTCGAATGTGGTGTTGTGTGTCGGCATGGTTCTAATCCTTCTGATCAACAGCTGAGACCACCGCAGGTTACATTGGTTCGCGGCCGGACGATTCCGGGATTGCTGCAGACTAGGGCATAAATGTGACAGCTCTGTGGCGCAGCTGAAAGCTTGAGCTTACACCGGCTACACCGGGGAGGGGAAGGGCAGTACACTGGCGCCTTTGTCGCAATGAGGTGAGAACACAATGAGTCTTTTCGATATCCGCAGGAAACGCGCTATCCCGACCGCAGAATCGGCGCTGCCGGGCAGGTCGGCGCCGATGCCGGTGCCCGGCGCCCACTACGTTAATGGCAACCCGCTGTCCGGACCCTTCCCGGCGCAGCTGCAGCAGGCGGTGTTTGGCATGGGTTGTTTCTGGGGTGTGGAGCGCCTGTTCTGGCAGTTGCCGGGGGTTTTCACCACTGCAGCGGGCTATGCTGGCGGCCATACCCCCAACCCTACCTATCAGGAGGTGTGTAGTGGCCAGACCGGCCATACCGAAGCGGTACTGGTGATATTCGATCCCGCGCTGATCAGCTACGGCGAATTGTTGCAGCGGTTCTGGGAGGGTCACAATCCTACCCAGGGCATGCGCCAGGGCAATGATCTGGGCACCCAGTATCGTTCGGCGATCTACACTTTCGGCCCAGAACAGCAGCAACAGGCTGAACTCAGTCTGGAGCGCTTCCAGGAGGCTCTGGATCGCGCCGGCCATGGCGCCATTACTACCGAAATTCTCCCAGCCCCTTCATTTTACTACGCCGAGGAATACCACCAGCAGTATCTGGCCAAGAATCCGGGCGGTTATTGCGGTCTGGGCGGCACGGGTGTGTCCTGTCCGGTAGGGGTGGCGACCGGTAGTGTAAGTTAAACCAGCCGCACCAATCCGACAGAGAGGAACAGGCACCTTCACTCGCGCTAGTTTCCGCCTTGCCTTCGCCTGAAAGGCTGCTTTAATCTAGACTAATCGTCGTTAGTGGCGAGCGCAGCCAGAATATAACAATAAGCAGAGAGGCATGGTTCATGTTAAAGAGTGGCACAAGACCTTCGTCTGTACTTTCATTGGCGGTGGCAGCCGCCCTGGCAGGCGCCGTACCGTTGCCGGTGCTGGCCCAGGGCATGGTCCTCGAGGAGGTGCTGGTCACTGCGCGCAAACGCGCGGAGAGCCTGCAGGAGACGCCGTTGGCGGTAACGGCATTGGATGCAGCGGCCCTGCGCGAAGCCGGCGTCCGCAACCTCGCGGACCTGAACAGCCTTGCACCCAATATTGATGTCGTGGAGGCCAATGGCGCGGCGCCGCTTGCGAGTGTCTACATTCGCGGCGTTGGCCAGCGCAATACCGGCGAGAACATTGACTCCGGGGTCGGCATCTACATCGACGATATCTATCTCGGCCGCCCCGATGGCGCCCTGCTGGATCTCAACGACATCCAGTCAGTGCAGGTGTTGCGAGGTCCCCAGGGAACCCTGTTCGGCAAGAACACCACCGGCGGTGCGCTGGTATTCACTACCAACAAGCCGGTCGAGGAGTTCGAAGGCTCAGTGGGTTTACGGGTGGGCAACTATGACCGTCTTGATACTGAATTCGTCCTCAACCTGCCGCTGACCGATACCCTCTGGACCCGTTTTTCCGGTGTCACCCGCAAGCGCGACGGCCATCTCGAGAATCTGTTTGATGGCAAGGACTACATGGACGAGAACCGCCAGAGCATCATCTGGCAGACGCGCTGGACCGCCAGCGATGATCTCACCCTGGATCTGAATCTGAACTGGGCCGACACCGACCAGCGTATGCGGCCGATGAAATGCATCAACGTGGAGGGTGTGCTCGGCTGGCAGGCGACTCTGTTCAACGCACTCGCCATTGGGCCCGCCACGGGCCGCACCCTGGCAGACTTCTGCCAGGACTCTGCCGATGCCGGTGGCGGCGATCCGCGCACGGTCATTTCCGACCTCGGTGGTGAGTACAAGGCCGAGAACCGCGGCGCCTCTCTGGTGGCCGAGTGGGCCCTCAGCCCTGATCTGACATTCAAGAGCATTAGCGGGTACCGCTACACCGAGGCCTCGCAGAACGACGAGCTGGACCATACCGCTATCCCGTTACTGCACCGCACCAATACCGTGCACCCCCAGGGGCGCGCCGGTGAGAGTGACCAGTACAGTCAGGAATTCCAGTTCATAGGCAGTGCCTTCGACGACCGCCTGCAGTACGTGACCGGGCTGTACTGGTTTGCGGAGGAGAGCAAGGGGCGGCAGAGCATCAGCTTCCTGGGGCCGTTTGATCCCGCCGTTTCCGGCCTGTTCTTCCTCAACGTCTCCCCGGACACCCAGACTGCCAACAACGATGCCATGGCGGCCTACGCGCAACTGGAATGGGAGCTTGATCCCCAATGGCGAGCGACTCTGGGCTTGCGCTACACAGACGAGAGCCGTGAGCTTGAGATTCAGGACCTGGCCATCGACCCGTCCACCCTCGACCTTAACGGCGGCCCGGCCATTCCTGTGGGGGGTGGCCTGTTCTTTGTCCAGCGCCCGGACTTCGAATATAACCCCGGATTTACCCTGGTCGAGGCCGGCGTGCGCCAGCGCAAGGTGTCAAATACCGATGTAACGCCCATGGCCAGTATCCAGTACCTGATCGGCGAAAACCGCTTTCTCGACCAGGGCAGCCTGTATCTGACCTACAGCGAGGGGTTCCTGTCCGGTGGTCTGTCGGAGTCGCCGACCGGACAGCTGGAGCGCTTCGAACCCGAAGAAGTCGAAAACATCGAACTGGGTTTCAAGCTCGATCTGCTGCAGCGCCGCTTGCGCCTCAACGGAGCCTTGTTCTACACGGATTATACCAATCGACAGCTCACGACACTGGTGATCAATCCTGAAGTCAACTCTCCCTCACCGGCCACCATCAACGCGGCTGAATCCACCATCAAGGGCTTCGAGCTCGAGAGCACCTGGCTGGCCACGGATAAGCTGATCATCGGCTTCAATGCCACCATCACCGATGGTGACATCAAGGAGTTCATGGACGAGCAGATTACGATCGCCAACCCTACCCTGCCCCCGGGGCCCGGCTGTGTGCGCGCAAATCTGAATCTGCTGCAGGTCGATTCCTGCCCCAATGACCGCTCCGGAGAAAACCTGCCGCGCCTGGCCGAGCAAAGCTATCTGTTGTCCGCCCAATACAACCTGGAAACTGCCTACGGCACCTTTACTCCGCGACTGCAGGCGAGCTGGAAGTTCGATATGGAGTTCTGCTTCGACGCCCTGAGCTGCACCACCGGCCTCTGGTTCGAGGACGAGCAGTTCGAGCTGAGCGCACGCCTGAGCTGGATCTCCCCCGATGAACGCTGGATCGGGGCCCTGTACGGCACCAATCTGACTGACGAGGATTACCTCAACGGCGGAACCGCGCTCGTGGAATCCTCGGGCACCGGCGGTTTCGCGGTGGCGCCGCCGCGGATGTACGGCGCGGAAATCCAGTACCGGTTCTGAGCTACAACGCCCGCCCCAGCAGTGCCGCGACCGCGTTCTCCACGCGCAGGATGCGCGGTCCCAGGGAGATCTGGCGGCAGCCTGCAGCCAGTAGTTTGTCGACTTCGTAGGGGATGAAACCGCCCTCGGGGCCTACTACCAGTAGCGTAGGGCGGGTGAGGCCGGTGGGGGCTATGGGGGCGTCGCCGGGGTGGGCGAGGAGGGCGTCGCGGCCGGTGATGAGGGCGGGGAGCTGGTCCTCGACGTAAGGTTTGAAGCGGGGGTGCAGGTGGACCGGCGGCAGTATGGTGTCGCGGGACTGCTCGAGGCCCTGGAGGAGGTAGTTGCGGAGGGTCGCGGGTGCGAGTACCGGGGTTTGCCAGTAGCTTTTCTCAACGCGGTAGCTGTTGAGCAGGTGAATTTCAGCGGCACCGAACTCGGCGACTGTGCGCAGGATGCGACGCAGCATTTTTGGCCGCGGCAGGGCCAGCAGCAGGATCAAGGGCAGTTTCGGTGGTGGCGGCGTGTGCAGGGTGACCCGCAGTTCCGCGCTGTGCTTGTCGATGGCGGTGACAATGCCCTGGCCAATCTGGCCATCGATCTCGCCGACCTGCAATTCGTCCCCAGGCTTCGCCCGCAAAACCTGGCGCAGGTGCTGCGCGCGGCGGCCGGTGATGCGCAGGTGGCCGTCTGTGGTGCATTCGCCGGCGGCGAACAGCAGCAGGTTCACGGCCGTGTCAGCCTGCCCAAAGGTCGTAGTCGTCGGCGGCGGTGACTGCCGCCTCGACAAAGTCGCCCGGCTGCAGGTCAGTGATGCCGTCGAGGTACACTTTGCCGTCAATTTCAGGAGCGTCAGCGGTTGAACGGCCGATGGCGCCTTCCTCATCGACCGAATCGATCAGAATTTCTATGCTTCGGCCCACCTTGGCCTGCAGCCTGGCCGCGCTGATGTCCTGCTGCAGTGCCATGAACCGGTCCCAGCGCTCCTGCTTGAGGGCCTCCGGTACCTGGTCGGGCAGGTCGTTGGCGGGCGCGCCGGCGACGGGGGAGTACTGGAAGCAGCCCACCCGGTCCAGCTGTGCTTCCTCCAGGAAGTCCAGCAGGATCTCGAAGTCCGCATCGGTTTCTCCGGGGAAGCCGACGATAAACGTGCTGCGCAAGGTGATGTCGGGGCAGCTCTGGCGCCAGTGCTGGATACGCTCCAGGGACTTCTCCGCGGCGGCGGGGCGCTTCATACGCTTGAGGACGCTGGGGCTGCCGTGCTGGAAGGGAATGTCCAGATAGGGCAGGATCTTGCCGTCCGCCATCAGCGGCAGGATGTTGTCGACGTGCGGGTAGGGGTAGACGTAGTGCAGTCGCACCCAGATCCCGAACTCCGCCAGGCCCTCGCAGAGCGACTGCATGCTGGTTTTCATCGGCCGCCCGTTCCAGAAGCCGGTGCGGTATTTCAGGTCCACGCCGTAGGCGCTGGTGTCCTGGGAAATCACCAGCAGCTCGCGCACCCCGGCCTGGACCAGGCGCTCGGCCTCTTGCATCACCTCGCCGATAGGGCGGCTCACCAGGTCGCCGCGCATGTGCGGGATGATGCAGAAGCTGCAGCGGTGGTTGCAGCCTTCGGAAATTTTCAGGTAGGCGTAGTGCCGCGGGGTCAGCTTGACTCCCTGGGGCGGTACCAGGTCGATGTAGGGGTCGTGCACCTGGACGTGGGGCACATGCTGGTGCACCGCGCTGACCACTTCTTCGTAGGCGGCCGGCCCGGTGACGCTGAGCACTTTCGGGTGCAGCTGGAGGATGGACTCGGCATCGGCGCCCTTGCCCATGCAGCCGGTCACGATCACCCGGCCGTTCTCGCTGATGGCTTCGCCGATAGCGTCAAGTGACTCCTGCTTGGCGCTGTCGATAAAGCCGCAGGTGTTGACCACCACCAGCTCCGCATCCTGATAACTGGGCACGATTTCGTAGCCGTCGAGCTTGAGCTGGGTCAGGATGCGTTCGGAATCAACCAGGGCCTTGGGGCAGCCCAGGCTGACGAAGCCGACTTTGTTGCTGGACATGGCGGTAATCCGGGATTTTGCAGGGCCGCCGAGTATACAGGTGCCAGTGCGTTCACCCAATGGCCTTGGGAACGGCCAGAATCGACGGGTTCAGAAGGCGTGACTGATGCGCTCGCCGTAGCCCAGCACACGCAGCTCCTGCCGCAGGTGTTGCTGCAGGATCAATCCGTCCTCGCGATTGAGGAACTCGCCAATGCCGATACGCTCCCCGGCGCACTGGAGGCTGAGTCCGGGGGCGTCCCAGGGGTGGCGCTCGGGTTCGATGCTGAGGCCAGTGCTTTCGCGATTAAAGGTCCAGCTGTGCCGTGGCAGGTAGAATCCCTTGTCGATCCGAACGGTAGCGGGCGCGAGGGTAATCACGTGCCGATACTGGAGTTTCCAATTGACGTAGTACAGACAGGCGCCCAAAGCCGTAAGCTCCAGTCCGGCGAAAGGCAGGATGGGCCAGGCACCGACCAGCGCAAACCCTACTGCGGCGCCCAGGGAGGGCACCGAGAGAGCCAGCAGCACCAGCTTGTTGCTGCGCCAGGTCGCGGACTGATTGGGTTTGGCGACGATCGTCACGGTGCTGCCATCGCTGCTGTGGATGATCACGGCCGACTCTCCTGAGTATTTTGCCAAGTCTAGTACAGTCGCCGGCTGCAGGCAGCTGTGTCCGCGTTTTGTTCAGCGCCAGTACGGCCTGCCGGTACCGCTCGCGCGGTTCGTGACCCGAAGCTACACTGCCGGTTCAATGAGGGCACTTAGCCGTCAGATTGCCGGGAGGAATGCGCTGTGCTGGATGCTGCGGAACTGGCTGCCGGAGTGGCTGCCGTCATCGTCGACTGTCGATTCGTGCTGGGCAAGCCCGAGGCCGGGCGCGAGCAGTACCTCGCGGGCCACATTCCCGGCGCTCACTACCTGCATCTGGAGGAGGATCTTTCCGGGCCTCTGGGTCGCCACGGTGGTCGCCACCCGCTGCCGGATCCCGGCAGACTCGCGGCGAAGCTCGCGGGCCTGGGCATCGACCTGGAAACGCCAGTCGTAGCCTACGACGACTCCCGCTTTGCCTTTGCCGCCCGCTTCTGGTGGTTGCTGCGGGCGCTGGGTTATCGCCAGCCCCGCCTGCTGGACGGCGGTTATCAGGCCTGGGTGGCGGCTGGCAGGGCAGTGTCGACCGTGCTACCGGAGCCCGAACCCTGCCCGCCACCCCCCGTGGCCGAATATCGGGGCTATTGCACTATTGAGGAGTTGCCCGGGTTGCAGGCTGCGGGGGCCGCGCTGCTCGACTCCCGTGAGCCACGCCGCTTTGCCGGCGAAGAGGAGCCGATTGATCCGGTGGCCGGCCACATCCCCGGTGCGCTCAATGTGCCGTGGCAGCAGGTCAGCGACGATCGGGGCCGGCTGCGCGACGCGGCCGCGCTGGCGGAGCATTTTGCCGCGGTTCCCGAGGGTTCACAGCGGGTCGTTTACTGCGGCTCCGGGGTGACCGCCTGCGTCAATCTCTACGCCCTGGCACAGTTGGGAGATAACGATGCTCTTCTCTATCCGGGTAGCTGGTCGGACTGGTGCAGCTATCTCCCGGAGGTTTCCTGATTCCGGGGAGGTTGTGCATCAAGGGAGCGACGGATTGGGGCTCGACGCTTCGCCCTCCACCCGGTTGCGGCCCCCTTCCTTGGCCCGGTACATGGACTGGTCGGCTCGAGCGACCAGGGCCTTGCGGCCTTGGCCGGGCCGCCAGGCGGCCACGCCGATGCTGATGGTTACGCCACCCAGCTTGCCCAGGTCCAGGGCCTCGGCGCTCTGCCTGAGGCGTTCGGCGAGATGCATGCCACCGGCCAGGTCGCAATCACTGGCCAGCACCAGGAATTCCTCGCCCCCCCAACGGCCCAGGTTGTCGGTGGGTCGCAGACAGTTCTGCAGAACACTGCATAGCGTCACCAGTACTTCGTCGCCGGCCTCGTGGCCGTGGGTATCGTTGAAGTACTTGAAGTGATCGATGTCGAACAGCAGCAAGGCTAACGGTCTGGCGTGGCGTTCTGCGGCACTGAGTTCGGCGTCGATCGCCTGCTCCATGCGGTAGCGGTTCCAGATGCCGGTCAGGCTGTCGCTGTAGGCGAGGTTCTTGAGCTTTTCATTGAGCTGGACGGTCTCGTGGCTGGAGGTCAGGACGGCCAGGGTCCTGGCGAGGTCAGCGGCAGCCCGGCACTCGATGGCGCGCCAGGCGCGACTGCGCCCCCTGACCTCATCCTGCCACTGGGCAAAGGAACGGCGCGGCGTCATGACCAGCTGTCCGTTCCGGACCATGGGGGTATCCTCGGGTTTGCCCGCCCAGCGCCTGCTGCGTCGCTGCTCACGGCGAAACACCAGCAGCCATTGTGACGACTCGGTTGGCAGGGCCACGGCAAGCAGTCCGCAGAGATCGCCCTCCTGCCAGGGCGCCAGGGGCGTCGCGCCGAGAGCCTGGGTGTGCCAGGGAAAATTGTGGTGCTGGTGGCGACTCAGCCAGGTTGCCATGGCGGCAAGACTCTCCCTCGCCGGCAGGGCCCCCAGGCCTCTGCTCTCTTTCCCGGCGACCAGGGCGATGCCCTCGGCTTCCAGCAGCTCCAGCCATTGCGTGCCGTGGCGCTGGATCAAGCCATCCGGTCCGAGAAGGTGCCCCTCCCCGTCGGAGAGAATCTTGTTGCTGTCGTGGACGCCATGAAGGAGGCGGACGTCGGCACGTTCCTGTAGCAGCATCATCCGCGGCATCGCGGCCTGTGTCAGGGCGCTCAGCGCATCACGCAGGTCGGCCTTCAATGGCATTGGTTCCAGGCCGTGGCAGGCCAGCAGGCCCCACAGCTTCCCTTCCTCGTGCATGGCCACCGACAGCGAGGCGCTGACGCCCATGTTGGAGAGGTATTCCTGATGAATAGGCGATACGGCGCGCAGGACTCCTGGAGACATATCCAGCGGAGCGGCATCGCCAGGACCACAGGGAGGCACCAGGGGGACCGCTGATGCCATAGCTTCGGGAATACTGCGCACCCTGTTTACGTCGTAAATACGGCGTACCTGGGCTGGAATGTCACTGGCCGGGAAGTGGTGGTCGAGGAAGCTTTCCGCCACAGGCAGACGAGTCTCGGCGACCACCCGGCCGTTCCACTGATCGTCGAACCGGTAGACCATCACCCGCTCGTAGCCGGTGAGCCCCTGCACCCGGTGTGTCAGGGCATCGAGAAGCGTATCGATGTCATCGATTCTCGCCACCTCGACCAGCCAATCGTTCACCGTGTCCAGTAGGCGATGTCCTTCCGGACACATCACGGGTTCCAGTTCCACGACGATGGCGTCGCCGCTTTGATAGGCCACCACATGGTAGTGTGGTCGCTCTTCCTGCACCTCGCACTGGACGGTACAAACGTAGACCGAGCAGTCCTGATTCACCAGTTCCGTGTTCAGGATGCCTACCAACTCAGCGCCCAGAACCTCCCTGGGCGGCAAGGCCAGCACATCCGCGACACTGATCCCCAGGAACTCCTCGATATTGGCACTGACCTGGCGAACTCGCTCCAAGTCGGCATCCAGGCTCAGCAGGCAGCCCATCGGCTGGATGGCGCCGGGTGTATGCACCGGTTCACGGGCACAGGCCTCGAGGGCGGCGGCGATTTCGGCATCACTGTAATGGGAGTTGTACATGCGCGAGTTCCAGTCGATGGGATGGGATATTAGCGCGTTGGTGATATCCTCGCCAATACGCTACCAATCGATCATGGCTCAGAAGTCCGCCGGGCATTCCTCCTGCAGCCACGCGCCGCTGGCGGGGTGGGTGAATCCCAGCTCGGTGGCGTGCAGCAGCAGCCGCGGGGACAGCGCCAGCGCCGCTTCGTGAGCGTACATGTCGCAGCCGAGGATGGGATGGCCGAGCTCGCGGCAGTGGATCCGCAGCTGGTGCGAGCGACCGGTCTGTGGCGTCAGTTGCAGCCGGGTTCGATCTTGCCCGCGCTCGAGCACTTCAAACCAGGTAATGGCCTCGCGCCCGGTCTCGTGGCAGATCTTCTGCAGCGGGCGTCGCTCCCAGTCAGCAACGATGGGCAGGTTGATTTCGCCGCTGTCGGCCTCGACCACTCCCCACACCATAGCCTCGTACTGCTTGTACACCAGGCGCTCCTGGAACTGGCGGCTGATGTGGGCGTGGGTGCTCCTGTCCAGTGGTACCACCATGAGTCCGGAAGTGTCCAGGTCCAGGCGATGGACAATGCTGGCGCTGGGAAAGTCCTGCTGCAGTCGGGTAATCATGCAGTCCCTGTTCAAGGGATGGCGCCCCGGCACGCTCAGCAACAGGTGTGGCTTGCGCACCAGCAGCAGGTGCTCATCCTGATACAGGATCTGGATCGGTTCCTGACTGTGGGGCACCAGGTAGGGTGGCAGGTCCTGTTCCATCGGCGCCGCTCAGGCAGCGGTGTCGGGTACGGCCTTGCCGAGGGCGTGTTGATAAGCGGCAACCGCGCGACTCAGGCCCATGGAGAGGGCATCGACCGTCAGCGCGTGCCCGATGGACACTTCCAGCAGGCCCGGAACCCGGGTAAACAGGGGCAGGTTGTGCAGATCCAGATCGTGGCCCGCGTTCAGCCCCAGCCCGACGTCCGCCGCCACTTCGGCCGCTTCAATATAGCGTTGTAGCACCGCCTCGACGTCCCTGCCGGCGGCAAAGGCGCGGGCGTAGCCTTCCGTGTACAGCTCAATGCGGTCGGTGCCGGTCTGGGCGGCGAGACGGATCTGTTCCGGGTCCGGGTCCATGAACAGGCTGGTGCGGATGCCCAGGGCCCGGAGATCCTGGACCAGGGGCGCGACGATGTCGCCGTCGCGCTTGAGGTCGAAGCCGTGGTCGGAGGTGAGCTGATTATCGCCATCAGGGACCAGGGTGCACTGGGTCGGGCGGATCTCCCTGACTAGAGCCATGAACCCCGGATAGTCGCTAACGCCCTGCCGGTCGCTCTTGCGCGGACCGGTCATGGGATTGCCTTCAATATTGAACTCTACGGTCAACATCGAGGCCAGGTCGTGGCAGTCCTGCACCCGGATGTGGCGCTGGTCCGGCCGTGGATGCACGGTGATGCCGTCGGCGCCGGCGTCGATGCAGATCTGGGCGTGACGCGGGATATCCGGATTGCGGGTGTCGCGGGAGTTGCGGATCAGGGCGATCTTGTTGAGGTTTACACTGAGCGCGGTCATAGCAGCGACTTGCGGACAATTTCCTTGATCACTATCGGCTCCGCAGGAACGTCGTTGTGGCCATCGACCGTCTGCACCGGGCTCGAGGCAATGTAGTCGACCACTGCCATGCCGTCCGTGACCTCGCCGAATACCGTATACCCTTCCTGACCTGGCGACCAGTCCAGCCGCAGGTTACTGCGCTGGTTAATGAAAAACTGTGCCGCGGCGGAGTCCGGGTCGGCGGTGCGGGCCATGGCGATGGTGCCGCGCACATTGTGCAGGCGATTGCGCGACTCATTGGCAATCGGCTCACCGGTTTCCTTCTCGGTCATGTCGGGCAGGAAGCCGCCCCCCTGGATCATGAAATTGGGAATGACGCGGTGGAATATGGTGCCGTTATAGTGGCCTGCGTCGACATAGGTGAGAAAATTGGCCACGGTGACCGGTGCCTTGTCGCGGAATAGCCGCAAGGTGATATCGCCCTCGTTGGTCTTGATGACCACCTGGGGGTTGGGTAGTGGGGTCTCTTCCGCACTCGCCGCTGTCGGCGGCAGCAGCAACAGGAGGGCCAGGCTCAGGGCGCGTAACATGGTCAGATCCTCTCTTTGGGTTGATTAGGTCGGCATCAGCCCCAGCCGTCATTGCGCCGACGCTTGGGCCACAGGCGGGGCGCGACCAGGGTGATGACGACGCCGAGCAGCACTGCCAGGGCCCCGTCCAGGAACGCGCTGCTGCGCAGGCTTTCCTGCAGGCGCTGGTTCTCGGCGTCGAGCATCTCGGCCTGGGAGCGCAGGGTTTCGGTCTCCACCACCAGGCGCCGGTTGTCCGCATCCAGCTGCAGCGAGCGGCCGGAAATCTGTTTCAACTGGGCCAGTTCTTCGGTCAGCGCTTGGAGGGAGCTGTCGGCGGTGTCAGCGTCCCCCTCCAGTTCCACGCGCACGGTCTTCAGCGCGGCCAGCTCCCGGGCCTGCTCCGCGTTCTCCGCGGCCAGTTTTTCGGCGCGCGCGGCGGCTGCGTCGACCTGATTCCGGGCGGGGAGTTCGGCCATCAGGTGCTGGCTGGGCACCCAGCCAATGGTCCCCGTTTCGGTGGTGATTTCAGACCACTCACCGTTCTCGGCCGTACGGCTTACCGTCAGGCGGGTTCCGGAGGGAATGCCGCGGTGGATGATGCGGAATTCGTTGCCCGCGCCGCTGCGTACAGGCACGTACTGGGTGTCACTGATATAGCGCACTTCCTGCGCCTGCACCGGGGCAGCAAGCAGGAGGGCCAACAGGGAGATGATCAGGGTGTACTGCAAAGCGCGATCCTTCTGGCCTTGGCCGGATTCGAGGCCGGCGAGTTTACCACGCTGCCGTCCCTTCAGGGCAGCACGCGCTTGTAGGGTTTGACCACAACCCGGCGAAACACCCCGCCGTCGACGTAAGGATCCGAGTCTGCCCAGGCGGTGGCGGCCTCGAGGCTCTCAAACTCGGCGATAATCAGGCTGCCGGTGAAGCCTGCCTCGCCCGGGTCCTCTGTATCCAGCGCCGGGTGTGGACCCGCGACCAGCAGGCGTCCCTCATCCACCAGCTGCTGGATGCGCGCCAGATGCGCAGGACGCGCCCGCTGGCGCAAGGGCAGGCTGTTGTCGACATCCTCGCAGAGAATTGCATAGAGCATCCGCTGTTCACTCCTGGTTGTTGGCGGGTTGTTCCTTCATGTGCGGCGCAACCATCCAGGCGGTCAGGCCGGTCAGGAACACGGTGAATACGATGGCCGAGTACAGTTTATAACTGACCCAGGTTGCCTCGCTGAAGCCATAGGCCACTACCAGATTGAGAGCGCCCACGACAGTAAAATGGGCGACCCAGAGCAGATTCAGACGGGTCCAGATCCGGTGCGGCAGCCGGATCTGGCTGCCGAGGGTGCGCTCCATCAGGTTGCGCTTGCCCACAAACTGCGACGCGCCGAAGACCAGCGCCAGGGCCCAGTTGAAGATGGTCGGCTTCCACATGATGAACATCTCGTTGCGCAGCAGCAGGGTCAGTGCACCAAAGCCGCAGACGGCTACGCCGACCCAGAGCAGACGTTTTTCCAGCTGCCGGGTCAGCGCCCAGGTGGCGAAGACCTGAATCACGGTCGCAATCATCAATACCGCGGTGGCGGTGAATATGCCGTCCACCGTATGGCTCCAGCCATACAGGGATACGGTGTCGCCATCCATCTGGTAAACGATGAAAAACAGGGCGATGGGAATGAATTCGAGTAGCTGTCTCATGGAAAACGGCCTTGCTCCAGCGTGTTACGATGCGCAGTGGGTTCGGTACCGCCGGGCCCGCATCAGGCCGGAACAGTTGCAGCGATCACGGAGTGTAGAGTTTGTGCTGATTGACTTCCACACCCATACCACCGCCTCGGACGGCGTCCTGAGCCCCGAACAGCTGGTGGATCGGGCCCGCGACAGGGGTATACGCCTGTTCGCGATAACCGATCACGATACCGTCAGCGGCTATCAGGCCGCAGCGGCGCATTATAGCCCCAGTCGCGGGGAAATGAGTCTGTTATCGGGCCTGGAATTTTCCTGCGTCTGGTCTGGCGCGACCATTCACGTGGTGGGGCTCGGTGTGGAATGCGCCCATCCAGTACTGCAGCAAGGCGTGGCCCGACTGGCCGCTGCGCGTCGTGACCGGGGGCAGGTGATCGCTGAGCGGCTGGCAAAACTCGGCTTCCCGGGGGCGCTGGAGGGAGCGCTGCGTGAAGCAGGCGATAGTCAGCTGGGGCGGCCGCACTTTGCCGGCTGGATGGTGGATCAGGGACACGCCAAGGACAGGAGCGCAGCCTTTGACCGCTATCTCGGGCGGGGCAAGCCCGGGGATGTCAAGGCTTTCTGGCCAACGCTCACCGAGGTGACAGAATGGATTGTCACCGCCGGTGGTGTAGCCGTGCTGGCCCATCCCCTCAAGTACAAGCTGACCCGCAGCAAGCTGCACAGGCTGGTGGCAGACTTCAAGAGCGCCGGTGGCGAGGCCGTAGAGGTGGTCAACGGCCGGCAGACGGCGGACCAGACCCGGCAACTGTGCCGGCTCGCGCTGGAGTGCGAACTGGAGGTGTCCATAGGCAGCGATTTTCACCGCGACAGCCCCTGGGGTCCGGAACTGGGTGTAGAATTGCGCCACCTGGGCAAGGTGCGCGGCGTATGGGAGCGCTGGCTGCCCGCTACCTGCTCACCGGGAGAGGTGTTGTGAGCCAGTTTTTCCAGATTCACCCCGACAATCCGCAGGCGCGACTGATTCGCCAGGCTACAGACATCATTCGCGATGGCGGCGTGGTGGTGTATCCCACCGACTCTGCCTATGCCCTCGGTTGCCATATCGGCGATAAGTCCGCGCTGGACCGGATCCGCCGGATCCGCCGCCTGGACGACCGCCACAACTTCACCCTGGTCTGCCGCGATCTGTCGGATATCGCCAACTATGCGCGGGTGGACAACAAGGTTTACCGCCTGCTCAAGGCCAGTACGCCAGGCCCCTACACTTTTATCCTGCGCGCCACCTCCGAGGTGCCCCGGCGCATGATGCACCCGAAACGCAAGACCGTGGGTCTCCGGATCCCCGACAATGTGGTCGCAATGGCCCTGCTGGCGGACCTGGGCGAGCCCCTGATGAGCGTCACCCTGATCATGCCAGGGGACGACCTGCCTCTTATCGACCCCTATGAAATTCGCGAGCTGTTGGAGCACGAGGTCGACCTGGTGATCGACGGTGGCTACTGCGGTCTGGAGCCCACCACCGTGGTTGATATGGCAGATGAGGTTCCCATTATCCTCCGGGCCGGCAAGGGCGATGTGACGCCATTTGAGTCCTGATCGGGTATACTCGCCAGCTTCATAAGCACAGGATCTCCCGTGAACGATACGCCTCCGGCAAGCTCCCCAGCAAGCACTGAAGTTGCAGCAAACCGGCGTCCGCAGCAGGGTGAAATGCCGTTTGCCGTGGTGCTGGGCAAAGCCATGACCGAGCTGCCCCGGGACCTTTACATACCGCCGCAGGCGCTGGAAGTGTTCCTGGAAGCCTTTGAGGGACCGCTGGACCTGCTCCTGTACCTGATCCGGCGCCAGAACCTGGATATCCTCGAAATCGATGTGTCCGAAATCACCGCGCAGTACATGCGCTATGTCGAACTCATGGACGCCATCCAGTTCGAGCTGGCGGCGGAGTATCTGCTGATGGCGGCGGTGCTGGCGGAGATCAAGTCGCGCATGCTGCTGCCCCGGGCCGGCAGCGTGGAAGAAGATGAAGAAGATCCCCGGGCGCAGCTGATCCGCCGTCTGCAGGAGTACGAGCGCTTCAAGAAAGCCGCTGAAGACATCGAAGAGCTGCCGCGCCTGGAGCGCGATACCTGGGTGGGGAGCGCCAATCCCCCGGACCTGGACCGGGCGCGGCCCGATCCAGCCGTGGATATGCGCGAGTTACTGTTGGCCCTGAGCGAAGTTTTACGCCGGGCGGACATGTTTGAAAGCCACCATATCCAGCGCGAGGCCCTGTCAACCCGGGAGCGTATGTCCGATATTCTGGAGCAGCTCTCGGGTCGTCAGTTCGTGCTCTTTGTGGCGCTGTTCTCCGCCAAAGAGGGCCGGCTCGGGGTCGTGGTCACCTTCCTGGCGGTAATGGAACTGATGAAGGAAGCGCTGGTGGAGATTGTGCAAACCGAGAATTTTGGCCCGATCCATGTCAAGGCAAGGTCTGAGTAAAATGGCGGAAACCAATTCCAACCTGGTGCAGATTGTCGAGGCAGCGTTGCTGGCTGCCGGCCGGCCGCTGACCCTTGCCCAGCTGGGGGAGCTGTTTGAAGAGCACGAGCGGCCGGCTCCCGCGGATATCCGTGAGGCGCTTGCGGCTGCCGCGGAGCGTTGCGCGGATCGCGGCTTCGAGCTGTGCGAGGTAGCCAGCGGTTACCGCTACCAGGTGCGCCAGTCCATGGCTCCCTGGGTGGCTCGTCTGTGGCAGGAGCGGCCGCAAAAATACTCCCGTGCCCTGCTGGAAACGCTGTCGTTGATCGCCTACCGCCAGCCTATTACCCGCGGCGAGATCGAGGAGATCCGCGGCGTGGCGGTGAGCTCCAACATTATAAAGACCCTGCATGAACGCGAGTGGATTCGCGTTGTCGGCCACCGGGACGTTCCCGGGCGCCCGGCGATGTATGCCACCACCCGCCAGTTCCTGGATTATTTCAATCTCAAGAACCTGGACCAGCTGCCGGCTCTGGCGGAGATTCGTGATCTGGAGACCCTGAATGCCGAGCTGGGTTTCAACGACCCCCTGGAGCCCGCTGCCAACGATGCCGGCCCCGACGATACCCCTGTGGCGGCAAATGAACCCACCGCGGACGCCGCTGGCAGCGATGAACCGCCACCGAACCGGGACAAAATCCATTGAGCAGACGCAAGCTTGAGACTCCACCCACCGCGGAGGTAGCTCCTCGCCCGGTGACTGTCGCCGGCGAGAAACTGCAGAAAGTCCTGGCCCGCACCGGCCTGGGCTCACGTCGGGAAATGGAGCGCTGGATCGAGGAGGGGCGGGTAGAGGTCGAGGGCAAGCCGGCCTCGCTCGGCGACCGGGTGTCCGAGCGCGACCGCATCAGCATCGATGGCAAGCCGCTGGAACCCGTTCCGGCAGAGCAGACGCGCTGCATCCTCTATCACAAGCCTACCGGCGAGGTCTGCAGCCGCAAGGACCCGCAGGGTCGGCGTACGGTGTTTGAACGCCTGCCCAAGATCAAGTCCGGGCGCTGGATCTCCATCGGCCGGCTGGATTTCAACACTTCCGGCCTGCTGCTGTTCACCACCGACGGCGAACTGGCCAACGCCCTCATGCACCCCTCCGCCAACATCGAGCGTGAGTACATGGTGCGGGTGATGGGTGGCGTCGACGAGGACGTGCTCGCACGCCTGCTGGAGGGGGTGATGCTGGACGATGGCATCGCCCGCTTTACCGATATCCAGGACGGCGGCGGCGACGGTATCAACCACTGGTACTACGTGGTGCTGATGGAGGGCCGCAACCGCGAGGTGCGGCGCCTGTGGGAATCCCAGGGCCTAACGGTCTCGCGTCTGAAGCGGGTCCGCTACGGCAACGTATTTATCCCCTCCAAGGTCAAGCAGGGCCAGTGGGCGGAAATGGACCCCAAGGAAGTGAAGGGACTGTACCAGCTGGCGAAACTGGAACCGAAAAAGATCAAGCGCAACACCATCAAGGAAAAGGAAGTCATGGAGCGCCAGTTCGGCAAGCGCAAGGGGCCGGTGCCGACGGCGCCCGGCCGGCGCTCACCGCGCAAGCCTCGCAAGTAGGATCTGCCCTCCACGTAAAAAGTTTAGCAACAATCTTCGGTGCTTACGCGGGTGGCGCTGGGCGTTTCGCTATATTGTTGCCGGTAGCGCTTGCTGAAGTGGGCCTGGTTGCTGAATCCGTAGGCGTAGCAGATCGCGGATATGCTGCGTGCCCGCATCAAGGGGTTCTGCAGGTCCCGGCGGCAGGCTTCCAGCCGCTGGCGAGTAATGTACTCGGCCACGGTGCTGCCGCTGCCACTGAACACCCAATGCAGATAGCGCACCGAAATGCGATTGCTGGTGGCAATCATGTCGATCCCCAGGTCGGGATTGGTCAGGTGTAGCTGAATGAAGTGTCTCAGTCGGTCCAGCTGTCCCTGCTTCTGCGAATGCTGGGCTGTGTCTCCCTGCGTGCTCATGCCGCCGGTCAGTATGGCGATTGTTGCCTCACAAATAGCTCGGTCGTCGATGGCGGCGCTGGTGAAGTGCTCATCGACCATGGTCGTTATCAGTGAGCTCAGGAGAATGCGGTTGGCGGAGCCTTGTGGGAGCTTGTGTGGCATGGACTGCCAGCTCCCGGGCAACCAGTTCTTCAAGCGTTCCAGTGGCATCAGCAGGGAGATCTTGTGCAGCCGCTCTGTGACATTGAAAGTCATCGGGCGAGTGCTGTCCCAGACAAAAATGTCGCCGGCTTCAAGCGCGAAAGCCTCCCCGTCGAAGCGCATGTGCTCGCGGCCTGCAAGCACCAGCTGGATGGCGAGAAACTCGCCGTCGTCCTCGCGTACCAGACGGGCATCCCGGGTTGCTTCGCAGGGGTCGCAGACACAATCGATGATTTTAAGGCCGCCAGCGCTGGCTGCTCTCAGCCTCGCTTCAAACTGCGCAGTGGTGGGTTTCGCGACGGACCACCGTCCGTAGTTGGTGGTCAAGACATCGGTCCATGCCTCGTACTTGCTCGCGCCTGCGAAGGGGTCAGTGTTCCATTTATTGAGTGCGGGTATATTCAAGCTCCAAACTCCTACTACCGAATAGTAGTTCTATTATGTGTTCTGTGAGTAGCAGATTTTCCGCAACGACTGGACCAATCTTGTCCAGACCCTTGAGGCTATATCTGCCGGTGCTGCGCTGTCAAATCCGGGTTTATACCTCGCTGGGGTGGTGGCGACTGTCGGCACCGCAGGTATGACATCGTTCCTTGCACTCTCAGGACAGTGTGTTGTCACTCTCGGCAAAGTCCCTCGCCGAGATTGGGAGTAGAGTTGAATAGGCCCAACGGTGCATAACAATAACTGAGTTCGGCGACAGCAAAAGATCCGAGTCGGCGGCTCCAGATGCAGTTCAGCAGGAGTTACCACCTTGAAAATTCAAAAGTCCCTGACGTTTCTGATGGCCGCAACCGCCGGTGCGGTCGCCACCCCGGCCAGCATCCTTGCGCAGGAGCGCATGGTGTTGGAAGAGGTCACGGTAACCGCACGCAAACGGGAAGAGAGTGTGTTGGAGGTGCCTGAATCGATTGCCAGTTTCTCTGCAGGGATGATTGAGCGGGCGAACATCACCTCCCTGAAGGACATCAGTCTGCTGGTTCCGAACCTCTACATGAGCACCCGCCTCGACGGCTTCCCCAATGTAACCATGCGCGGTCTCGGCGGCTTCGGCAACACTCAGGGCGTGGGCTTCTACCTGGATGATGTACAGCTGTTCTCGGATGCCTCCTCGCGCTTTGGCGACATGGAGAGGGTAGAGGTGCTGAAAGGCCCCCAGGGCGTGCTGTACGGTGGCTCCAATATTGGCGGGGCGGTAAAATTCGTCTCCCTACGCCCTGATCCCGGGCAGAGAACCGGTCATGTCAAGGTTTCCGCGGGAGAGTTCGGGTATCTGGAGGCGGAGGGACAGGTCAATTTGCCGCTGTCGGATACCTGGGCACTGCGCTTGTTCGGTTTCTCCGAGTCCAGCGATGGCTATCTGAAAAACCCGGGCTCTGCGCGCAGCAACGGCTTGCGTAACGCCAACGAGACGGATGTGGGCGAGATGGACCGCTATGGCATCAGGGCGACGCTGGCGGGGGACCTGGGCGAGCGGCTTTCGACTTACTTCACCCTGCGGCACAACGAAATGGATGGGCCGAACAATCCCTGGATTCGGGAATTGAGCGGTGACTTTACCTATTCCAACCGTGTGGACACCAGCTTCAATCCTCGCCACGAGCGCGACACCACCGCCGCCACCTTGGAGTTAAATTACGACCTGGATAGCGTCGCCATGACTGTTATTGGATCTTACACGGACACCCGTTCCGAGCGTGAGACGGACCTGGATCTGGTTCAGGACCATGTGCTGGATCTGTTTCGTCCGGAGGACTTCGAGGCGACCACGCTTGAGTTTCGCTTGAGTTCGAACACGGACAGCCCGCTGCAGTGGCAGGCCGGCGCGTATATGCTGGATCTCGAACGCGATTTGCTGTCGGTGCTCAATATCCGCGGCGGCTACTGCTATCTGGATCCGGGCTTCTGCGATCCGCTGCCAGGTGCTGATGACGCAGAGATTCAGGCAGTCGTGCCCTTTGAGTACAGCGTGCGCCAGCGGGAGCAGCGAGCGCTGTTCGCCAACGTGACTTACCGTGTGGACCAATGGGAGTTTAGCGCCGGGTTGCGCGCTGACCGCTGGCAAAGCGACCGCTCCAACCTCGACTCCGGATTGTCCGGACGGCAGAATGATACCGAGGTCCTGGGCAGGGGCTCCGTGGCCTGGTTCTCTGCGGATGAAGCCACAATGATCTATGGCACAGTGTCCCAGGGGTTTGAGCCAGGCGACCTCAACCTGAATAACTTTGCCGGGGATAACAGTCTCTTCGGCTACGAGGCTGAAACTGCGACTCAGTATGAACTCGGCTACAAGGGTCAGCTCATGGGCGGACAGCTCGCGCTGGTTGCAGCCGCCTTTTACATTGATTACAAAGACCGCCAGTTCGAACTGCAGGCAACGGACCCGGCGGGCGGTTTTGTGGAAGGCATCGTCAACATTGGAGATTCCGAGCAATGGGGTTTGGAAGCGGACATGTTGCTAGCCATCGGTGAAAACTGGACAGCATCCGTGGGTCTCGGTTATGTAAACGCGGAGTGGAAGGATGGCGTCGTATCCTCCATCACCGGCGCCGACCTCTCCGGCGAAACCCCACCCAATACCGCTGAATTCAGCGCCACTACCGCCCTCGATTATGTGCGCAATCTGGATAACGGCATGCGCTTCACCGCCCGCGCGCAGGTTCGCTACAAAGGTGACGCTGCCAGCAACGCCCAGTTCTTCGATGTGCCAGGGGACGACTTTCCCTTCTGGGAAAACCAGAGTTTTACCGTCGTTGACCTCGGTGCATCCCTGGCCTGGGATGCCTGGGAACTGCGACTGCACGTGGAGAATATTTTCGATGAGGAGTACTACATCGACGCCCAGGAATTTCCCAATTTCGCCGGCACTTCGGTGGAGCCCGTATATGGCTCCATCATCATCGGCTCTCTGGAGCAACCGCGGCGCGCGGTGGCGTCCATTCGCTACGCATTCTGATACCAACACGGAGACCATCGCATGACTGGCGCAGCAACGCACCCAGTGCAGGAAGGTACGGTTTCGAAAGTGCCGGGCACGGAAAGCTATGTTTTCAACCAGACCATGATGCGGATCACCGATCCAGCGCAGTCTCTGGATTTCTACTGCAACGTGCTTGGCATGACCCTGGTCAAACAGCTGGATTTTCCCGAGATGCAGTTCAGCCTGTTTTTCTTAGGCTATGTTCGAGCCGATGACGAGCCAATGCCCGAAGAAATTACGGCAAGGACAGCCTATGCATTTCGGCAGCGGGCGATGCTGGAACTAACCCACAATTGGGGGACTGAATCGGACCCTGATTTCGCCGGATATCACAACGGCAATGAGGAGCCGCGAGGTTTCGGCCACATTGGCATTTCGGTACCGGACGTGCACGCCGCCTGCGCGCGCTTGGAGGCCCAGGGCGTGTCTTTCGTAAAGCGGCCGGATGACGGCAAGATGAAGGGTCTGGCCTTTGTT
>JBGTGB010000162.1:0-5763 GCA_041746975.1 Haliea sp.
GCTGCCGGCGGGCGCCCGCGTCATTCCCAACCCGGTGGGGAGTGCCGTGGGCTTCGAATTGGCCCTCGGTCGCTGCCGGGTTATCTGCACGCCGGGTGTACCCGGGGAGCTGCGGCGCATGCTGGATGCCATCATCGCCGATCTCGGCAGCTCCCTGGAGCGACCCGCACAGCGCCACATCCTGCGTCTGCAGACCTTTGGCCTCGGCGAGTCGACCGCGCAGCAGATAATCAGCGATGCCCTGCCGGACTGGCCCGCCGCAGTGGAACTGGGTTTTCGCGCAGGCGCGCCACAAATGGAGATCAAACTCGCCGTGACCGACGCCGCCGACCTGCCGCTGCGGGACCGTTGTGAACAGCAACTGCGGCAGCTCTTTGGCGATCACATCATCGGTGAAGGCGATACCCAGCTCGCGGCCCGGGTCCTGCAGCTGCTGCAGGCAGAAGGCAGCATTCTCACGACTGCCGAGTCCTGTACCGGCGGCCTCATTGCCAGCATGCTGACCCGCGTTCCCGGATCTTCTGCCGGCTTTCAGGCCGGCTTCGTCACCTATGCCAACGAGATCAAGACCGCGGTGCTGGGGGTGCGATCCGCAACCCTGGCGGTCCACGGCGCGGTCAGCGAGGCAGTGGTCAGGGAAATGGCCCTGGGGGCCCTGGAGCGGTCCGGGGCGGACTATGTCATCGCCGTATCCGGAATCGCCGGCCCCGATGGCGGCAGCCCCGACAAACCGGTGGGCACGGTGTGGCTGGCCTGGGGCAGCGCTGAGCATCTGCAGGCGATCAGCCTGCTGTGGCCGGTGGAGCGCAGCCTGTTCCAGACCATGATCGCTGCCACCGGGCTGGACATGATCCGCCGGCGCCTGCAGGGCATGGCCAGCGAGCCGCGCTATGTCAGCCAGCGCAGGGCGCGCTGATCAACCCGGGGCGCCGCTGGTCATTGGCGCGCGGTGCCAGACCAGGGTGTGGTAACGGGTGACACCGCGCACCTCGTCCTTGCCGCTCAACACCAGGGTCTGGCCATCCAGCTCGGCATGCCGCAACTGCTCGGTACCAGGGAAATTGGGGTTTAGACTCTGCGTAACATAATGCACCACGTCACCGTTTATCACCCGATAGCGGCCGGCGTAATGAAAATAGCTGCTGTAGGCCGTGGCCTTCACCGCGTCCGGCAATTTGCGGGGGCTCTCGTCTTCCGCCAGCCGGGCCCGATCATGCAGGCAGATCGAAGCGCTCATCCAGCCGTCTTCGCTGTAAAGAAGCAGGCCGCGGGGCTCATCGCCAAAGGGATTGCTGATTTCGTCGCGGTCAGAAAAGCCCGTCGACCAGGACTCAAGCTGCCAGGTTCCCACCAGTTGCTGTTGTTCGATCATCTCGTTGCCCTCTCGTCACCCTCTAGGGTTGCAAACGCTCAATGCGCCAGCCACCAGCGCCTTCCCGATGATAACGAAAGCGGTCATGCAGGCGATGAGCGCCACCCTGCCAGAACTCCATGCATTCGGGTCGCACCCGGTAGCCACCCCAGAAATCCGGGACCGGCACCTCGCCATGGGCAAATTTCTCCTTCAGCGAGCTCATTTGCATTTCCAGTACCGCCCGAGTGGAAATGGGACGGCTTTGCTTTGAAGCCCAGGCCGCGAGCTGGCTCTCCCGCGGCCGGCTCAGGAAGTAGCGCGCGGAATCCGCCGCCGACATGCGCTCGGCGCGGCCGGCCACGATTACCTGCCGCTCGAGCATATTCCAGGGGAAAAGCAGCGAAACCATCGGATTATGGGCTATGTCCCGGGCTTTGGCGCTGCTGAAATTGGTGTAGAAAACAAAGCCGCGGGTGGATACACCCTTGAGCAGGACAATTCGCTGCCAGGGGCAGCTGGCTTCATCTACAGTAGCCAGCACCATGGCCGTCGGATCGGCAATGTCGCTGCTCACGGCCTGCTCCAGCCAGCTCTCGAACTGTTCGATCGGGCAGCCTGCGAGCATGTCCCGATCCAATCCGCCAGCCAGGTATTCGCGCCTGAATTCCTCGTATTTCACAACGGCTTCCCTTTGGTGAAGGCAGCATTATAGATCATCCCTGGTACTCGGAAAGACAGGCGCCCGCCGGGCCATGGCGGGGATCTGTGGAAAGGGGAAAAAAGACTGCCAGTCCGGGCCCAGATCGTCCGCCAGCGAGCGGCCCGTGGCCTCCAGGTAACGCGCCTCCAGCTGCGCCTGCAATTCCGCCTCGGTGGCGATATCCAGCAGCACTGCCGCCTCCATGAGGCCCTCCAGCCGCAGCCGTTGTCCCGGGGGAGCGTCCAGCCCTGCGGCCAACTGGGACAACAGGGCTGCCAACCGCTGGTCTATGGTCTCGATCAGTCTGTGCATGTTAGCCCCCGGTTTCCCCCATGCACAGAGTATGCGTTGCCGGTCAAACCAGTTAAAGTCCACCTTTTGCCACAGGGATCCTGCCATCGTGAAGCTGCGCCATCTCTCCGCCGTATTCGCCCTCTGCCTGGTGTTTGCCCCCGGCGTCCACGCCCAGGCCGCCACCGCCGCCGAGGCTCCCATCATCGATTTCGGCAGCCGGTTCCTGCCGGTAGTTGCGCGCCAGGGCATGGTGGTGGGGCCGGAAGAGCTGGCGGCGGAAATCGGCCGTGAGGTGCTTGAGCAAGGTGGCAACGCGGTTGATGCCGCCGTCGCCACAGGTTTCGCCCTGGCGGTCAGCTATCCGCGCGCCGGCAATCTGGCCGGCGGCGGCTTCATGCTGGTGCACCTGGCCGAAGACAACCGGCAGACGCTGATCGACTACCGGGAAACCGCCCCCGCCAGCGCCGGCCGCGACCTGTTCCTCAACGAGGCCGGCGAAGTCGACCGCGAGCGCGCCTACTTCAGCCACCAGGCGGCCGGGGTCCCCGGCACCGTCGCCGGCCTGGTACTGGCGCAGGAGCGCTATGGCACCCTGCCGCTGCAGCAGGTCATGGCTCCCGCCATCGCCCTGGCCGAGGACGGCTTCGCGGTGTCCTTCGCGCTCAACCTGGAGATCGATTCCCGGGCCGCGCGGCTGGCGCAGAATCCGGAAGCGCGCAGGCTGTTCCTGACTGCCGAAGGCACAGCCCCTGCAGTGGGCACTACCTGGCGCCAACCAGAGCTCGCCTGGACCCTGCGCCAGATTGCCGAGCGCGGTCACCAGGGGTTCTACGAAGGAGAAGTGGCGGCACGTCTGGTAGCAGAAATGGAGGCCGGCAACGGGATCATCACCGCCGCGGACCTCAAGGGCTATCAGGCCCTGGAGCGGGAGCCAGTGCGGGGCAGCTTCCACGATGTCGAGCTTGTGTCCACACCACCGCCCTCCTCCGGCGGGATTCACATTATCCAGATGCTGAACATTCTCGAGGGCTACGACCTGGCGGCGATGGGCCACAACAGCGCCGCCTATATCCATCATCTGGCAGAGGCAATGAAACTGGCCTATGCCGACCGCAGCAAGTATCTGGCAGACTCCGATTTCCAGCCCGTGCCGGTGGCAAAGCTGATCGACAAGAACTACGCCGTCCGCCAGCGGACCCTGATCGACTCCGGGCAGGCTAGCCCGGCCGCCTCGATCGCGCCCGGGAAGCTGCTCGTGGACGAGAGTCACGACACCACCCACTACACGGTTGCCGACCGTTTCGGCAACGTGGTGAGCAACACCTACACCCTCAATTTCAGCTTTGGCTCTCACATCGCGGTGCCTGGGACAGGGATGTTGCTGAACAATGAAATGGCCGATTTTGCCGCCAACCCGGGCCAACCCAATCCCTTCGGCCTGGTGGAAAGCGAGGCCAACCGGATAGAAGGCGGCAAACGGCCGCTGTCGTCGATGAGCCCCACCATGGTGTTCCGGGACGGCAAGCCATGGATCGCGACCGGCAGCCCGGGGGGCAGCCTGATCATCACCGCGGTGCTGCAGACCGTGCTCAACGCCACCGCCTTCGAGATGAACATCGCCACGGCCGCGGCCGAGCCCCGGGTGCATCACCAGTGGCAACCAGACAAGCTGGTAGTCGAGCAGGGTATCAGCCCGGACACACTGCGCCTGCTGCAGGCCATGGGACACGACCTGGATGTGGCGCCGCGCACACTGGGGCGCACCCAGTCGATCATGCTGGAGCGCGGCTATCTTCTGGGCGCCACCGATACCCGCAGGCCCGGAGGCCACGTCGCAGCTTACTAGCCCCTGCTACCCGGGTCCCTCAATATCGACACATGCTGAAACCTGGGGTCGCGCCGTTGGGGACCGCGCCAATTCTCCAGCGCGCGACAGTCGTGAACAAAAACAGCAACCGGAAATGGCGTTGGCGCGTATTTTGTGTGGGACTCCGGGAAATGTATATACTTGGGGTGAAACTCGTCGCCACCTGTAGGTATTCGCGAGAGTGGTCGCGAAGGTGACCTCTGCCATGAAAACACTGCGATTACATGCTCTGCTCCTCGCCGGCTCACTGCTGACAGCGCCCCTGTATGCGGACCAGCAGCTCGAGGAAGCCATCACCCTGCTGGAGAGTGAGCACGGCGCCTACAGCCCGGTTCTGCCTGAGCGTCTCCTGAGTCTCGGGCTGGCGCTGCAACAGGAAGGCCGCCACGGAGAGGCGGCCGCTGTGCTCAAACGGGGCACTCACCTGGCGCGGGTAAGCAGCGGACTCTACAGCCGCGAACAACTACCGCTACTGGAATCGGAGATACGAAGCCTGCATGCCCTGAGGGACTATCTCGCAGTGGACGAGCGCCAGCGCTATCTGTACCGGGTACAGGAACGCGCCCTGCAGGAGCCTGGGGAACGTGCAGGAGCACTGTTGCAGCAGGCCGATTGGCAACGCCAGGCCTACCTGCTCAGGCTGGACGAGGAACCGGCGCAGCGCCTGCTGCAGATGTGGGAGTATAATCGCCTGGCGCTGAATGACATTCTGGCGGCGGAGGGAGATACCTCCATCAAGCTGCTGCAGCCGCTCTACGGCATGCTCCAGGCACAGTACCTGATTTCCGACCTGCAGTGGCAGGACGGCCCCGGTCTGGGCAGCAGCCACAGTTTCAACGAACAGACATCCCGGTCCCGTGTCGGCAGTTATCGCAAGGACAATTACAAAAAGGGGATGGCCGTGCTCAAGGCCATCCACGATCTGGAGCGAGTCCACAGTGAGCAGGACCCGGCCGCTCCCGGCAGGGCCCTGACCATGCTCGGCGACTGGATGCTGTGGCATGGCGAACGGGAGGACGCGGTCGCGGTCTACCGCGAGGCTATCGGGGAACTTGCCGACAATGCCGATGCCCAATCCGTAGCGGAGGAGCTGTTTGCAGATCCGGTGGAGTTACCTGCGGTTGCGGGACTGGATGGTGGCGGGCCGCTGCCAAGTCTCGACGGCGGGGATATACTGCTGGAGTTCGCGGTGACCGCCGAGGGCAAAGTTGCGCGGCTGAGCCGGGTAGACGGCAACAATCAGGCTAACGGGTTTGCCAACAGATTGATGCGCAAGTTACGCAAGACGCCCTTCCGACCAAGATTTGACCTTGAGACCGGCGAGCCGGTGGACACCGAAAACCTTAAAGTGGCCTATGACAGTAAATCCTGACAGATCCAGACTCCAAGCCGGCATGCAAGGTGCAGCCATCGCCAGCCTGTGCCTGTTGCTGGCCGGCTGTCCCAGCGCCAGCAACCCTACCCAGCCGCAGTCCCAGCCCCCTGCGCCGCCGTCCGCACCGGGGGCGAGCACGCCCCCGCCCCCTTCCTCCGGCAGCAGCGGCAGCC
>JBGTGB010000163.1:0-3760 GCA_041746975.1 Haliea sp.
TTTAGGGATTCGAACCTCGCATCACAAACGTTCCACCTTTCAACGACATAGCAATAACACCGCCATAAATCCCTCCAACGTTTGTCATATCAGGGATCCCAAACCCCCAAAATATTCCAACTATACTTCAACCCGCCAAAATTCCCGCCATAAATGATGCTATTTCATGACATTTTATGAGACAGGTCAAGACAAGCCATTTTTTCGAATTCCAATATGTTCAATTAGTTATTGCCTCATCTCGTCGCAATCGTGATCAAGAAAACCGACTGGCCCACCGCCACTATAAAATAAGGGGTTTCCGTAGTTTTAGGTACCCCTTACCCCCTCCAGAAACGAGGGTTCTCGGCACACTTTTGGCTCAATCATAGTTGTGTTTCGGGGTGTTCATGGCAACAATTCGCAAAAGAAACTCTAAGTCGACCGGGGTAATTGCCTTCCAAGCCGTAGTGCGTAGGCAGGGGTATCCGGACCAGCGCAAAACATTCAGCACACTGCAAGCGGCTGAAGACTGGGCCTATGACATCGAACGAGATATCCGCGACCGCCGCGTGGACCCGCGTGCCCTGGCAGAGCGAAAAACGGTTCGAGATGCCGTGCAGCTGTACTTGGGTAAGATGCGTGGCCGCCATAAAAGCTTCAAGGACACCAATGCCCGCTGCGAGTATTTCAGCTCCAAGATTGGTGGCGTTGCGCTGGCAAACCTGACCGCGGTCATGGTGGACGAAGCCGTTGATGCACTGGATTGCAGTGGGCCAACCCAGAACCGATATCTCGGGGCTTTCAGCGGCTGCCTCGAATTTGTCCGCAAGACCCCCTACGCATGGATTACGGTGAACCCGGTGAAGGGTCAATTTTGGACGGCATTCAACACAGTCGGGTTATCTGCTGGCGGGAATAGCCGCTCACCTTCATCAGGTAGCGGATCACCACCCCCTTGTCCGGGCGGGCACAGGACAGGTAGCGGAATCTGACCAGCTCCCCCTGTATCCAGCGGTAGCTGGCATCCTTGTCTCCCAAGACCGAAAAGGCTACCGCCTGGGTGCCCGACAGGAAATCCCTGAGCTGGTCTGTGGTGGTCAAATCGTCGAGCTTCATGATGGTTTGCATCCCCCATCATGAACGGATCCGGAGTCGGCTTCAGACTCATTTCATATTGGAAACACCCCGGGCCTTCAGACTCACTTCATGTTGGACAAGGCTACCGCTTGACCCTGGGAGACCCACGTGCGAGGCTAACCGTCCGGGGGACCATATGGCTACGATAGTAAGAGAGGCCCGCACAACTTCCCAGCTTTTCTACGTCTATATGGGAGTGGCATTCGTCGCAATCGCCTTCGGCGGCTTTGCGCCAACGTTCTGGGGGCCAATCGCATCTGGCACCTTCACTGCGGACCCGGTTATTCATCTTCACGGCGCTTTGTATTCTGCTTGGACATTGTTCTTCATCTGGCAGGCGTGGCTGATCGCAAAGGGTGGCAGGCGGGATCATCGCAGCTGGGGGATGGCGGGTATATCGCTCGCCACGGCTATGGTGTTCAGCGGTGTGATCGCGGCGATTAATTCGATGAATGTCGCTGAGGCGATGGGAGTGGGCGATGCTGGACGGCGTTTCTCCATTGTTTCGCTAACAGCAGCACTTCTCTTCGGTTTATCAGTCACGGCGGCGATTGCCAGCGTTCGCAATACCGAAGCCCACAAAAGGTGGATGATCGTAGCGACCGTCCCTCTGATGCAGGCACCCGTAGGCCGGTTATTGAGACCAATTTTCGCAGCTGACTTTGCCGGTCCGCCGCCGGTGTTCGTCACGGTTCCTGCTGCGCTGCTTGTCGATTTGCTGATTTTGGCAGCCATCGCCTACGACTGGCGAACGCGCGGTCGGCCACACCAGGTCTATCTGATCGGGGGCGCGTTGGTTGTTGCGACGCAATTGCTGAGGGTGCCCGTAAGTAACAGCGACGGTTGGATGAGATTTGCGACTTGGGTCCAAGGGATGGGCGGCTAACCGATCGGTCCAATGTCCGCTTATAGGTCGTTCCTGCCGGTCTGCTTTTAGGAATGCCTTGAGGCGTCTGGAACGGCAAGAACTGGGTGGGAAGCTGAAGGTCTGCTGTTGGTTGCCGAGTAGACATAGGAGACATTAGCGAGGTGATTCTTAATTGTTGGTTTTGGGGCCGCTATGCTGCGCTCGGCAAAGGCTTGCTTGCTATCAGTTGCTCAAACACTGCAACCAGATCTGCAGTTAAATAAGGTTTTTTGAGCACTAGCCGATCATCAAGGTCGCTGCGATCGCCGTGGTCGCCATTTCCGGTCGAGAACGCAAATGGAATGCCGAGTTCCGTCAATTTGTCGGCCACCGGGTAGCTTTTACCCTCGCTCAGGTTGACGTCGATAATCGCCGCATCGAAGCTCTGTTGAGCGATCAGCGAGAGCGCCTCCGCGACACTCCCAGCGGCTGAGATGGAAGTGCATCCAAGATCCTCAAGCGCCATCTCAATATTCATCAGGACGAGCATTTCATCTTCAACGACAAGAATCCGGCAGCCAGTTAGAAGCCCAGTCATTCGGCTAACTCCGCAGAGATGGGAATGTTGATCGTGCAGGCGAGCCCGTCAGTCAAATAGTCGAGCGTTACTTTACCGCCAAGTTCGTGCTCTATTCCCCGCTCAAGAACCCAGGATCCGAACCCTTTTCTTATCGGCGGTGTTACTTTCGGTCCGTCCCGCTCCAACCACCGAATAAGAACTCGGTTTCCAGATTCTTCCTCGGCTATTGTATGTGCCGCTGTTAATGCGCGGTTATTTGCCGCTGTCGTGCTCTCAAGTCCCAGCCACACCAATTTGGTAGCGACATAAAAACCGCTGCAACTTGTGCGTTACCGGCATGACATCCGGCGGGTTTGCGTGACTTTGAAGCGGAGAAGCGGTATGGATGGTCGTGCCGAGGAAACAGGCACAGCGCCAGCAAAGATTTGACGGTCAAAAACTGACGCCATGCCCCAACCGTGCTTTCGCACAGCCAGCTCATAATCGCACCCGAACTGGTTAAATACCAGCCCCAGCCTTGTCCAACATGAAGTGAGTCTGGAGGCCCGGGCCCGGGGCATTTACCCTGGTATCCCTATATCTCTCGGGACAGGCGACGCCTTTGCGGCTACCGCGCTGTTCGTCTGGGGTTCTGTGGAGTTGTTCATCGTCGACAAGACTCTGCGGCCGCGCCTGGTGGGCGGCCCAGTCTCTCTGCCGTTCCTGCCAACCTTCTTTGGCCTGGTGGGGGGCGTGACAACCATGGGGCTGGTGGGTTTATTCGTAGGCCCGGTGATCATGGCGCTGTGCGTTGCGCTCTGGCGCGAGTGGGTCTATGCCGCGCGGCAATCTGATTCGGGCGAAATTTCCTGCAGCAGGTAGGAACAATGGAAGCTGCGTAATGTCTGGACCCCGGAGCCCACTTGCAGCTATGATTTCGCTCCTTCCCAACGGATGAAACCCCCTTTTGGACCTGAACCGGCAACACGATATACCCGTGCTTTTTCTGAATACGGGATGGCGGCCCAATGATTGAACCGATTCTCACTCTCCTGCTCGGCGTTCTGGTCATCCTGGCAATCATCGCTGTAAACGGCTACTTCGTTGCGCAGGAATTCGCCTACATGGCGGTCGACCGCACGAGGCTCGCCGCGTTGGCCGCAACGGGCGACGCATCTGCGGGGCGCGCGCTGGACGTAACGAGGCGCACCAGCTTCATGCTCTCGGGGGCGCAA